>CAIPJU010001072.1 GCA_903865465.1 uncultured Bacteroidota bacterium | reverse complement strand
TATATTGCCATCATCACCTTCAGCATAGCTTGTAGTTTGTCCCGTTTTAGCTAAACCTATAGTTAGAGCGCTTATTGCTTTACTTTTAACAGGCAATACATGCACGTAATCCGACTTTAGCAAGGTATCTGAATAACCTACATCAAAATAAGCAAGCCAAGCCGAATCCGGAGCTTCCGCAAAAGTAGTAGAAGACCAGTAACTTGCTGATTGTATTTTATTAAATGGATTAAGTGGCAAAGTAGGATTTGCAGACCCTAGTGAAATAAGGCTTGACAATTCATTTATATTTGGCAGACGCCAATCGCCAGCCTTTGAGTTGTCGATAAGCCCACAAGACCCGTTTGTCAAAGTATTGGATGCAGTCAAAGCGTCCTTCCAAACTACAGTCCCGAAACAATCAGCATTCTTAAGCCAGATTAAACCAGTAAGATTATCAGTAACTGTCCCATCATAGTTGTCAACAAAACGCGGATCTGGCCATGCGATACCTTTCTGGAGGTTGCCATCATCGCCAGCTCTATAGCTGAATGTTACACCTGTTTTGGGTAGCTGTATAGCTGTTGGGGCAGGAGCTACTAAGGCAATAAAATTGATTCCAGAAGCATCTGCATCTTTTATGGTCAGAGGAAGTGCCGCAGGCGTGAATGAGTAACCTGACTTAGCAGGGTAGAGTGAATATGAACCATTCTTTACGCCTTTAAAACGATAGACACCTGTCGCATCTGTTGTCGCCTTGCCTGTTGAACCATCAGACAAGGTAACCGATACCCCGGATAGTAAGGCACCGTGATAGGTTATTGTCCCTGATATCGCGTAGCCGGAATCTACTATGGGCCAGAACGAATTAGAACCACAGGCAGTAAGGCAGGTAAGAGAAAATAGGGCCATAGCCAGTAGTTTCATATAATTCTCCTGATAAAATTAAGTACGCAAATGGAGTTAGGCGGCGCAGAAGTTTGAAGTCTGCAGAAGTGAGGGTATACCACATTGCCCAATTAACATCCATAGAAACCCAATACACGATTTCCGGGTAAAAGACCAGATTGGTATGAAAATGCAAATAGGTATTCCTTTGAAAGGATATCAGCATCTAGGAGCCTTGATCTTCTCCAGTTGGAAACAAAAAATATCAGCAATCCTCAGCATAAGTAACCCAACCTTCAAATACATATACGACCTCGGGGGCAACTGGCATCACACTGTCAAGCTGGAAAAGGTTCTTCCAATTGAAGAAGGCGTATCTTACCCAAGATGTATCGGCGGCAAGCGGAACAGCCCTCCTGAAGATTGTGGAGGCCCTCTTGGTTATGAAAATATGCTTGGATCCCAAAGAGCGGTTCAAGAGAGCCTTTGCGGGTGAGTAGGTACGCATCGAAATTACCTTTAGATGAAGGGAAATGTAAAATGGCAAACGACGATCCTACTGAGAAAATTGACCTGACTTTCAGCAACAAAATTAATCGCCGAAGATTTATAGAAGTTTCCGTAGGAGCTGTGGCATGTGTTTCCCTGAGTTCGTTGATGTCCGGATGCGGGGACAGTACTCAAAGTCAGGAAGGATATCCGATTTCTTTCGAGGTTTATACAACTCGCCAGAGGGCCATAGTGCCTGACTCAGTAACTTCTGTTGCTGATACGATTTTACCCTGGGATCCTTCAAAATTTAAAGAAAACGGCTATG
>CAIPJU010001071.1 GCA_903865465.1 uncultured Bacteroidota bacterium | reverse complement strand
TTAAAAACGAATTTTATACGAAATACCCACGAGAATATTTTCACATCAACCGAAAATGATTACGTGGGTATTCCATGCGACCTTTGAAAAACAAAATATAAACGCATGAAATAAGGAATTTAATAGTAAGAAGAATCTTCATGCTTAAAACTTGTTTGATCATCAGCATACTATCCTTTTGGGTAATTAGTTCAACGCAACAGGAAAAATTTCCGGAAACGGAGATTACGAATGGATTGATCCGTACACGTCTTTACCTGCCTGATTCCAATAAGGGTTACTATCAGGCAACCAGGTTTGATTGGTCAGGTATCATTTCAAGCCTTGAATATGAGGGGCATAGTTTTTATGGCCAATGGTTCGAAAAATACAGTCCTACCACCCATGATGCCATCATGGGACCAGTGGAAGAGTTTGCTCCTATAGGATACAGCGAGGCAAGGACCGGTGAAAGTTTCCTTAAAATTGGTGTTGGTACTCTTGCTCGACCTGATGAATCTGAATATAACAGTTTTAAGTTATATACGATCACAAATCCTGGCAAGTGGAGAATTAGGACAAAGGCCGATCAGGTACAATATGTACAAGAACTGAATGATAAAGAATATTCTTATGAATATCATAAAACCATTCAATTGACAAAAGGCAAACCAGAATTGGTCCTTATACATACATTGAAAAATACCGGAAAGAAAACAATTGAAACGACCGTATACAATCATAATTTTTTGGTTATCGACAACCAGGCTACCGGTCCGGGTTTTGTCGTAAATTTTCCTGATAACATAAAAGGTGCCGGTAGAGGATTTGGGGAAATAGCCCGGATACAAGATAATAAGTTGATATTTCTGAGAGAATTAAATCAAGGAGAGTCGGTTTATTGTGATGGATTACTGAGATTAAACAACAACACCCCAGACTATGACCTGAACCTTGAAAATAGTAAAACAGGTGCAGGAGTAAGAATCAGGTGCGACCAGCCAATTTTGAAGTTAGTCTTCTGGGCTTCATTAAAAACGGTATGTCCTGAACCCTATATTCACATCAAAGTTGAACCCGGTAAAGAGTTTAACTGGAAGATTTCTTACGAATATTATAGTAGAAAAGACTAATTCAAAAATAATGGCTAACAATCGCAAGGATTTTATTATGAAAAAAAGCACCTACAAAATTATAATTGGGTTGGCCCTTTTACTTCTAATCACTTTCCTGGTCTGCCTGTTTACCGGGAATCTGGATAAGTCCGGGCCATTTCTAATTCTTTTTTTCATTTCTCTGGCTATTGGGGTTCGGGGATTTGCCTCCTTTCGGGGATTTTCATTTACTATATGGATCTTTGCAGCTGTTACAACTTCGATGTTTTTCCCTCAGTATTTTACCTCCCTGGGTAGCTTTCAGTTGAAATTACTAATTATCCCGCTATTGCAAATTATCATGTTTGGCATGGGATCACAAATGAGCCTGAATGATTTCACAGGGGTAATCAAAATGCCAAAGGGGGTGATTATCGGGGTTGGATCCCATTATTTGATTATGCCG
>CAIPJU010001070.1 GCA_903865465.1 uncultured Bacteroidota bacterium | reverse complement strand
GCCTGCGGATCAATATTGAGATCAAGAAACAGCTTTACAAATCGTGATGTCTCATCCTTAAGTATTGGCAATCCTTCTATATTGGGATAAATAGAAGCTACACCCTTCTGCAGGGAATCAATTTCTGCTTTTATTCCAGTAGCCGGAGCAGGAAGCCCGGGAACACCCATTTCCATCCTTACAAAACTGACACCACTTGCTGCTTCTATCTGCCCTATCAGTTTCACAGTCTCCCTGATGCTGGCTTTTCCGATATCTGGTAACCCGCTTGAGTCTATTAATCTCGTTACAATATTAAAATCAACCGGTGTGTTTCTCATTTAGTATACTTAAACGTTTTAATTCAGCTTTTTCAGCCGGGATATTAATATTAAAAATCTAATTTAATCAGAATTTCCTGTTATCAATCACTCTTTGCGATTTGCCTTCACTTCTCTGAATAGTCTTTGGTTCTACAAGGGTAACCTTCAGACCTATACCTGTTGCACTTTCCAACGCACTCTGAATCTTGTCGCGAAGTGATTGAAGCTCGCTGATCCTGTCCTGGAAGTAATCTTCCTCGACCTCTACTTTCAATTCAAGTGTATCGAGGTTATTGATCCTGTCAACGATAAGCATATAATGAGGTTTGGTCTCCTCCATCTCGAGCAATACGCTTTCCACCTGGGAAGGAAAGAGGTTGACACCCCTGATAATGAGCATGTCATCGCTCCTGCCAAGGCATTTCTCCATCCTCACCAGAGTACGTCCGCATTTGCACTTTTCATATTTCAGCCTCGTAAGGTCGCGGGTTCTGTACCTGATCAGAGGCAGCCCCTCTTTTGTAATCGTGGTGAAGACAAGTTCCCCGAGACTTCCTGCAGGTAAAACCTCCAACGTATCAGGGTCAATGATTTCAGGAAGAAAATGATCTTCGTTAATGTGCAAGCCGCACTGCTCCATGCATTCGCTGGCAACACCAGGGCCGATAATTTCACTCAGACCATAAATATCAATTGCTTTTATTTTTAGTTTCGATTCTATTTCGCGCCTCATCTCTTCGGTCCATGGCTCTGCGCCGAAAACCCCGACCCTCAGTTTCAGCTCCTCCCGTTTTATGCCGCTTTCTTCAATAGCTTCGGCAAGAAAAAGGGCATATGACGGGGTACATGCAAGAACTGTGCTTCCAAAGTCGCGCATAAGTTGAATCTGGCGCATTGTATTCCCGCCTGATATAGGGATCACTGAAGCACCGATCTTTTCGCCACCATAATGTAGTCCCAGTCCGCCGGTAAAAAGTCCGTACCCATATGCTATCTGCATAAAATCATTTCTGGTGGCACCGGCACATGAAAGTGTTCTGGCCATAACTTCTGACCAGGTTGATATATCATTTCGTGTATAACCAACAACAGTAGCTTTTCCGGTAGTTCCTGAAGAAGCATGGATCCTGACAATTTCGCTCATAGGAACAGCAAAAAGTCCGTAGGGATAATTATCCCTCAGGTCCTGTTTTGTAGTAAAAGGCAACTTATGAAGATCATCAAGAGAGTTGATCTTTTCAGGACCCAGCCCAGCCTCCTGCATCTTGTTCCTGTAATACGGCACATTGAAATAGACTCTTTCGACCGTCTCCCTGAGCCTTGTGCTCTGAAAGTGACTCATGCCATCCCTGTCCATGCATTCGAAATGGCGATTCCAGATTTCCATACTAATTTTCTCCTGGTTTAATCATAATATATTCAAATGGAACTATCCCTATATTTTATAAAGATCGCTTGCTTTGAGCAATTCCAGTTCGTGACTTTTCAAAGCAGTGATTGCCTTTTCCGTATCGGCACAACGGAGGATTATTATTGATTTGTCTCCTGCCGAGAAGGCGTATGTGTATTCCACACTTATCCCAAGGTCGGATAATATTCTCAAAACCCTGGCGTAATGTCCTGCCTCACTGGGTGCAATAACTGAAATTACTTCAGAACGATTTACGGTAAAACTGCGCTTTTTCAGAATTTCCCTTGCCTTGTCGGGATCTGATACGATCAACCTAAGTATGCCAAATTCAGCAGTATCGGCGACACTTAAGGCGGTAATCCTGATGTTTTCCTCCCCAAGTGCTTCAAGGACTTCAGTAAGTCTCCCCGACTTATTTTCCAGAAAAACTGATAACTGAGGGATAATCATGATAACAATTTTTTTTCATTTATTTAAAAAGGTCGAATATAAGTATAAAAGTTATTTCATATAAAAAAATAACATTAAGATCATTTTTCGATCCTGATTCTTGCATCTACCACGGTAACATTTTCTGGATCACCAAGGAGCGGATTAAGATCCATCTCTTTAATTTCTGTGGCGTATCTTAATAGTGTTGATAACCTCACAATTATTTCAGCAAAAAGAGGTTCATTAATTCCCTGTTTTCCCCTGGTACCCTGTATTATCCTGTAGCTCTTAAGACTTCTGATCATCGATTCCGCCTCACTGAAGGTAAGTGGAGCAAGACCTGAAGAGACATCACCAATAACTTCAACAAATATTCCGCCCAGCCCGCTAAGGATTATATGGCCAAACCTTGGTTCATATTTCGCGCCAATAAAGAGTTCAATTCCCGAAAGCATCTTCTGTACCAATACAGCATTGACTCCCTTAATGGCTATCATTCTGCAGAACTCAACCGTCAGATGCCGTTCCGATCTTATATTAAGGGTTACGCCTCCAATATCCGATTTATGAACAGGACCAACGACTTTAAGAGCTACGGGATAGCCAGTCTTTGCCGTTACCTCCAATAATTCATCGAGGCTGGTAGCAACATATTCCTGCACAACAGGAATCTTGGCAGCTTTCAGCAACTGTTGAATTATTGAAGGTTCAAGATATCCTGAAGGGGCTTCATCGATGATTTTCCTTATAAGATCTACATCCACATTATCGAGGAAGATCTTATCCTCTGCGGGCAATGGTGTATTTGCAATTTTCGTTAGTGCTTTTCCAAGAACCACTTCATCCGGAAAATTAACATGTCCCTTATTCAGAAAATAACCCAGCTCTTCTGAGGAACTTGTTACTGACGGAAGAATGGGATACAAAGGTTTAAAACAATTCCTTATCTTATTGTGGAGCAGATCATAAATTTCCGTAATATCGGTAAGGCCGTTATTGCCGAAAATCACCATCATTCCATCAATAAAGGGAATATGTTTATCGACATATTCTATAACCTGATCGAGCTGCTCGTTTGTTGCAGTGGCAATCAGGTCAATGGGGTTATCGGCCGATGCGCCCTGGTTCATCATGGCAAGAAGCTTGTCGTGATGAGTTCCTGTTATCTTCGGAATATTCAAGCCTCCAGCCGATAAGGCATCGGTAAGCATCACAGCCGGACCACCGGCATGGGTTATTATTGCTATATTTTTACCTTTCAGATGTTTGTGAAAGAAAACAGAAGCTACCGTGGTCAGTTCGTCCCTGCCCGAGCATCTGACAATTCCTGCCTTTCTGAAGAGAGCTTCAACAGCTGAATCAGATGAAGCAATCGCTCCTGTATGTGAGGATGCTGCCCTTGAACCGGCATCGGTAGTTCCGGCTTTGATCGCCGCTATCCTGCATCCCTTTCTTATGAGCGAAGAGGCATGATGAAGAAGCTTATCAGGGTTTTGAATATTCTCAACATAAATCAGCTTAATTGATGAACTTTTTTCCTTGTCATAGGTGTTATCCCAATATTCAAGAACCTCCTCAACACCTACCTGGGCACTGTTCCCAACCGAATAAACGCTTGAAAACTTAAGCCCTTTCTGCATGGCCGATTCAAAAATAAAAACAGCTGTGGCTCCCGACCCTGATACAAAATCGCAACCCTTGCTGTTAAGTTTTGGCACAGGCGAAGTAAAAACTCCGTGATACGACTGTGTTATCATTCCGATACAATTGGGCCCAATGAGACATGCCCCGGCACTGCTAACCAAATCAGCTATCTCCTTCTCAAGCCTGCGCCCCTCCTCCCCAGCTTCACTGAAACCAGCTGAAACAATAATTATGGCTTTTGTGTTTTTTGTTTCGACAAGGATCCTGACCACATTCAGGCATAAACCTGCAGGAATTGCAAGTATTGCAAGGTCAGCATCAGGAATGAGAGCTACATCTTTATATGATTTAACACCCTGAACCAGATCGTGCTTCGGATTGACTACCATCAAACTTCCGCAAAACTTCCCGTCAAGTATATTCTTGAGGACTTTACCTCCAGGTTTGAAAAGATCATCGG
>CAIPJU010001069.1 GCA_903865465.1 uncultured Bacteroidota bacterium | reverse complement strand
TGAAGGTGGTGCGGTTCTTGGCAGTGACGAAGAGCTTATGATGAAGGTTGATGCCTTTACAAACAACGGAAGGGATCCAAGGCATCGAAACATTTCCCATCCCGGTGCCAATTACAGGATGACTCCCCTTGTAGCTGCCAATTTGCTTGGTCAGATCAGGAGAATCGAAGAACAGAGCAAATTAAGGGATGAGAATGCCGCTTACCTTGAAAAGCTGCTGTCGGGAATTAAAGGTGTAAGGCCTACTAAAAAGTATGCGGGACAGACACGTAGGTCATATTATGAGTATCAGCTCATTTATGAGAAAGAGCATTTCCGGGCTTTGCCGAAGAATCGGTTCATACAGGCAATGCGTGCGGAAGGGATAAGTTTTGGCGATGGAATTGATTCTTCACTTCATCTCGATCCTTTCATTGAAACCTATCTCGGGATGGCTGCTTTTAAGAGGATATTCCCTGCAGAACGGCTTGTAAAATACCGAAAGGAAAATGTTTGCCCGGTTAATGAAAAGATTGAAAAGGAGTCAGGCCTCTCACTTGAGCAGAGGGTCTTTCTTAGATCAAAAAAGGATATGGAAGACATTGTGAACGCAATTCTGAAGATTCAAAAGCACTCAGGTGAACTGATCTGATACTCAACTTTGATTCAGGGTCGTTATGCTGAACGTATAAAACGGCTGTTTGTCGGTAAAAAGAGCCGGTTCTTCCATTTAATTTTTTAAACGTAGAATCAGGAATTATCTTTGAATTGTAATTAAACATCACTCTTTCATACTTCAATCGATGTTAATTACGTCATGGTTCATATGGTTAGTTTTTAGGGTAATTTAAGAAGAGGCTTGTGGTTAGGCCTCTTCTTATTTATTTAAATGTCTGTTGCCGGTAACCTTTTCAAATTCCCAGTTCTCCTTCTTGAAAGTATCGGCAGGATGGCCGTCAGGTACAAATTTTGCACCGCTCTGGTCAATGTGTCCGTCGAGTATCATTGTGTGCAAATCGCAGAATTTCAATACCTCCTCTTCTGGAAGTCCTTCGGATATCAGTTCCTGTTCAACTTCTACAACATCATCATAGGGAATGTTTTGCAGGAGATCAATCAGTCGTTTTCGAACCAGATCGGGAGCTTCACCTTTATGAAGCTCCAGGATCATATGCTTCAGGATGTGCTTTCGGTTCTCCTGGTTATTAATGAGTTCACTCATAGTTAAGTATTTTGTCGTTATTAAAATTAATGAGATTTTGTAAAAGGGCATTGATGAAATGGCTGTTTTCAATCGCCGCCCATTTTATTGTGCAAAGATATAATTATTTCGTAAATTATAAAAAGACCTTATTGTCTTTATATAAATATTATTTATCTTTGCAGAGTAATTTTTAATACAGAAAGTGATGAATGAACATGAATTATTGGAAAATACATCTATTGGTGAGATAGTTGCAGATGATTTCAGAGCGGCCGAGATTTTCAGGAAGGAAGGAATTGACTTCTGCTGTGGAGGGAAGAAGAGTCTTGAACAGGCGTGCGAAGAAAAAAAAATTGATTCTACTTCTATAATCGATCAGCTTATTGATCTGAAAAATAATCCTTCAGACGAGGCTCGGAATTTCAGGGAGTGGGATCTTGCTTTCCTCGCCGACTATATTGTCAATACGCACCACAAATATGTGCTGAAAACCTTACCTGAACTTACCTACTACACGCATAAGATTGCAGATGTGCATGGATCGAACCATCCTGAACTTAATGAGGTAGCAGCACTTTTTGATGCAATTAATGAAGAGTTGCTTCAGCATCTGAAGAAGGAGGAAGAGCTCCTTTTCCCTTCTGTTAAGGAAGTAATTCGAAATAATTCCCCTGAGGCCAAATCAATAATACATTCAGAAATAAGCAGGATGTCAGGAGAACATGAATCAGCCGGCGGCGCTATGGACAGGATAAACTCAATTACATCAGGGTACCGGGTTCCTGCAGACGGTTGCAATTCATATCAGGTCACATTTAAACTACTGCATCAGTTTGAAGATGATCTGCATGTTCATGTCCATCTCGAGAATAACATTCTATATCCCAAGGCACTTTCTCTTTAAAAAACAGTATATTAAATAAATTGGAAAATGGATACAGCAACAAAAAATCTGGAAAATGATCATGAATTAATCCTGAGATTGATTGAAGTGATAGTGAAAATGACCAGGGCAGATAATTTCAATATTGCTCATTTTGAGAAAGCTGCCTATATAATCAGGAATTTTGCCGATGGATTTCACCACAGCAAGGAAGAGAACATTTTTTTCCCTATGCTGGCAAAACGCGGGTTTCCGACCCGGCAGGGACCTGTCGCAGTAATGATTCATGAACATACAGAAGGGAGAGACCTCGTTAAAAAAATGTCAGAAGCGATCGATCAGTTCAAGGAGGGCGATTCCTCTGCTAAGGAAGTAATTTTTTACAACGCTCTGGAATACTGCAAATTGTTGGGCAGTCACATTTCAAAAGAGAATAATATACTCTTCAGGATGGCCGACAATGCCCTTTCAGATTCCGACCAGCTGCAGCTTTTGAGTGATTTTGGCGACATTGAAAAGAGCAAGCGGAATGAAGATTTAAAAAGAGAATGTATTGCTTCAATCGGGGAATTTGAATTGGTGTATGAGTAAAGAAGCAGCCTGAGTTTGCCTCTGGAACCCTGGCCTTGGTATGGTTTGTTTTCGGACTTAAAACAGGCTGGAGCATAAATTAAAAATAATCCAATAATAAAATATTTTATATACCTGCTGATTCTTAACTTTGTATCAGCAGGTATATTTTATGTCTGAAGTCATAATAAATAAAGCAGAACGTCTCCCGGCCCTGACCGATTTTGCCAGAAGGCTTATAAATGGTGAAAACGGGAAATTGCTAATTGAAAAATTCAGTGAGCAAATTTCACGGGTGACACCAATGGAGGTTATGATGATATTTGATAACCTCCTTGTTAATGAATTTCCCCTTCCTGTTGTAAAGGCCAATACAGGAAAAATCATAAATGTCTTTTACAGATCACTAAGTTCATTTCACTGGGATAAGCCAGGAGAAGGACACTTTCTTTTTCACCTGATGGCCGAAAACAGGGGAGCCGAAGAGATAATGACCGGGATGAAAAGTGTCATTAAACTGCTTTTTCACAGTGAAGCTGAAGATCCGACTGAATTAGTATTACAACTAAAGTCACTTCTTGAAAGACTAAAAAACTACGAACTTCATTACCTGAAAAAGGAAAATATTCTTTTCCCTTATCTCGAACGGGTTTTTCCCCAATATCACTGCCTTCAGCTTATGTGGTCATTCCATGATGATTTCCGTTCAAGCATCAAGATATTGAAGGATATTCTGAATTCAAATCCTCTTAACCGGGAGGATCTTAACAAAGAACTTGGCACTCTGTTTTTTACGGTCTATCCCGTCATATTCAGGGAAGAACAGATTATTTTCCCGGTTGCACTTAAAGCCATCGGGGAGGATGGTTGGAGCGATATGATGGACCAGAGTCTGGTAACAGGATGGTGCTATATTTCCGAACCCGGGAAAAAGAAGAAGACCGGTCATTCCGCTTTTAATCCTGCCTCTGAGATTAATCTTGAAACCGGATTCTTAACTCCCCTGCAACTCATTGGGATGCTGAATACTCTGCCCTTTGAAATTACCTTCGTTGATGCCAGCGATGAAGTCAGATACTTCTCAGGAGGGGATCATCAGATCTTTACCAGGTCGAAGGCAATCATTGGGAGGAAGGTGCAGAATTGCCATCCGCATGAAAGCGTTCATATTGTAAACGAAATATTGGAATCATTTAAAAGCGGGAAGAAGGATCATGCTGATTTCTGGATAAATATTAAGGATCGGTTTATTTATATCAGGTATTTTGCCGTAAGGGGTGAAGATGGGGAATATGTGGGTACAATTGAAGTTACCCAGGATGGAACAGAACTGCGTTCCCTTAAAGGAGAACGAAGGCTGTTGGAATGGGACAAAAAGCAAAAGTGATATGCGGTTTAACTCTCCTGAATTTCAAATAATTCCGTTAAAGTAAATTTAGTCCCGTCGAACAATCCCTTATCACTGAGTTTTATTTCTGGAATGACAAGCAGGGCCATAAATGAAAGTGTCATAAAGGGAGCGCCAAGTGTTCCGCCAAGAGCCTTTGCTTTAGAATTTATATCCTGGTATTTATGGGCTACCTCATATCCGTTTTCCCCCGACATTAGTCCGGCTACCGGCAGAGGAAGAACATCAGAACTAATCCCGTCAGTTATTGCAATACCTCCCTTGTTCTCTATAAGAGTGTTGATTAATGATACCATATCGTCGTCAATCGTGCCGACACATATAATATTGTGGCTGTCGTGTGCAACTGTTGAGGCCAGAGCTCCTTTTCTGAATCCGAATCCGCTGACAAATGCAATGGCAGGTTTGGATGGCTTATAACGGTTGATAACCACAATCTTAAGGATATCATTTTGCAGATCCGGCACAACGAGTCCGCCTTTGATTAAGGGAGTAACTCTTTCCACAGATGTTAAAAGAGAGCCATCGGTAGCATGGATCACCTTCATCATCCCATTTCCTGCCTTAACACTTAAATCCGCATCAGTTACATATGAGGCCAGAAAATGGTTAGGTGAGCCGCATCCAGAAGAACCAAGAAGAGACCCGCCATCAGAAGCAACAAGATCTCCATTAATATATGTTTTCAGGATATTGAAATCGTTCAGGTTGTCGGCGACAACAATATCTGCAGGATCACCTTCCTGAAGCAATCCTGAAGTCAGTCTATAATGCCGTACCGGATTCAGAGTGCAGGCCCTGATTGTATTCATGGGATCAAAACCTGACCTAAGTGCTCTTCTTACAAGCAGGTTGATATGGCCGGCAACAAGATCGTCAGGGTGCTTATCGTCGCTGCAGAACATCACTTTATCGGGATAGCTGGCAAGAAGAGGAAGCAGGGTATCAAAATTCTTTGCTGCGCTTCCTTCACGTATAAGTATTTTCATTCCAGATCTTATCTTGTCAAGTGCCTCTTCAATAGTAACACATTCATGATCAGTTGAGATTCCTGCAGCCGCGTATTTTTCTATTCCATCCCTGTCGAGACCTGGAGCATGACCATCAACCGGTTTCCCGTGTTGTTTCGCGAGAGCAAGCTTTCTGAGGACCTCCTGATCGCCAAAGAGAACCCCGGGGAAATTCATCATTTCGGAGAGGTAATAAATTTCATCCCTCGAAAGAAGTTCATCAATTTGAGAAGAGCCAAGGATAGCGCCCGACGATTCAAAACCTGTAGCAGGAACGCACGAAGGAGCACCGAAATGAAATTTAAACGGAGTGAGTTTGCCGTTTCCGATCATGAAATCGACTCCTTCAATGCCAAGAACATTTGCTATCTCATGCGGATCGGAGACTGTTGCCACGGTTCCATGAACAACTGCAAGCCGGGCAAATTCAGAAGGGACAAGCATAGAGCTTTCAATATGTACATGAGCATCGACAAGTCCCGGGATAATAATCTGCTCTTCTGCATTTTTGCAGGGAACAACTGATTTGATTTTCCCTTCAGAAACTTCAATTTTGCCGGAGAATATTATACCTGTAACGACATCTGCAATCTGTCCGGTGAGAGTGAATGAGTTCTTCATAATCATGCTTTTTAATCGGTTGCCTGACTAGTTCAAAATATTATCAGTCTGAGGTTGACAAACTGAATAATTAATACAAGCAGCAGGATAGTCCAGAAGTATATTTCGGGGAAAACCTTCTTTTTTGTGAAGACAAAGTAGAACGAAAGAAAATAGCTGGAAGGAATGCTGATCAGCCATATCATTTCGGCAGAAGCTGAGGGGACAGCTACAAATACACCAATAGAAATAAGGAATGCGCTCAGAAGGAGGACGAAAACTTTCCGCGATTTGATCTTCTTTGTATTTATTAACCGGAAGAGATTTGATAAACTTGCAAGTATTCCCAATGTGACGATGGCAAGAGTAGCTAGTATCAAAATGGGGTACTGGTATCCAGCCTCTTTTTCGAAAAGATTAACAAATATTAGCCGGAGAAGCTCTTTGATGTCTTTTCCAATGACATAATATATTCCGAAGACAAGAAAATATGGTGCGATAAGTCCGATTATAGTAACCAGGAATTCCACTGGTTTCCCGGTTCGCAACACGGCAATCCCTATAAAAACCAGGATCCCGAACCAGATAAGGTTCGCATAAAAAAGGCTTCCTGTGCTTATGAGGAAAGCAGCGTCAAAGAAATTATATACAATTCCCTGGTGTTCATAACCTTCCAGAATACTCATTATGGCAAGAAGAAGAAAGAGAGAAGCCGGTAATACAGGGTTTAGAATCTGAAAATCGGGGAATAATCCGGTAATTAAAATATAAACCAATGCAGGAAGAAATGTTCTTGAACTTATAAATCCGCAGGTAGCATTGAATTTTACAAGCAGAAGGGTCATTATTGCACCTAAAACAGCTGAGAAAATTGGTCCCGAAAGTTTCTGGGATCCAAGTGCCGTTTTCAGGAATCCGTACAGAGGCATGTATGCAGTATCATAACTTAACTGAGTGGTTGGTTCGGGAATTATGAATGCTCCCGCCCATACAGTAGCAAATATGACTATTATTAACAGCAGAACCCCTGGTCCTGTTCCTCTTAGAGATCGGAGAAGCATTAATCTTTTAAATCAAAACCTATATCTTTTCTGTAAAACATATCCTCAAAATTGATAAGAGCCGCATTCCTGTAGGAAATCTGAAGGGCTTCGTCAATTGTTTTTCCCAATGAGGTAATTGCCAGAACCCTTCCCCCCGAAGTAACCACTTTATTATCACTTATTTTTGTTCCTGCATGGAATACAACACTTTCATTCACAGTGTCGAGTCCTGAGATGACCTTTCCTTTATGATAATCACCCGGGTATCCTCCCGATGCAATCATGACGGTGGAAGCATATCGTTCATCGGTCTCAATCTTCCTTTGAGCCAGATCTCCCTTTGCAACACCTTCTATCAGTTCAAAAAGATCTGATTTTATCCGGGGAATAATGACTTCCGATTCAGGATCTCCAAGCCTTGCATTATATTCAATGACATAGGGATCACCCTTGACATTCATAAGACCAAAAAATATGAAACCCTTATATGAAATTCCGTCCTGTTTAAGTCCGTTTACAGTAGGTTCAATGATTCGTGTTTTTACTTTTTCCATAAAAGCAGCATCGGCAAAGGGGACCGGAGATATAGCACCCATTCCTCCTGTGTTTAAACCTGTATCACCTTCTCCTGCTCTTTTATAGTCCTTGGCTTCAGGTAAAAGGACATAGGAGTCCCCATCGGTAATTACAAATACCGAAAGTTCTATCCCTTTCAGAAACTGTTCAATAACTACTTTATTTCCTGCGGCACCGAATTTTCCCCCAAGAATGGCTTCTATTTCTCTTTCAGCTTCGAGGAGGTATTCGGCAATAATTACCCCTTTACCTGCTGCAAGTCCGTCGGCTTTAATTACATATGGAGGATCAATCGAACGGATGTGATGAAGCGCTTCCCTGAGGGTTGAGTGGTCGAAGGTTTTGTAGGATGCCGTTGGGATATTATAACGAATCATGAACTCTTTCGCATAATCCTTACTGCCTTCCAGACGTGCTGCGGCCCCCGATGGGCCTATAACGGGAATATTCGCCAGGTCGGCATCAGCGATAAAAAAATCATGAATCCCATCCACAAGTGGAGCCTCGGGACCTACTACCACTATATCGATCCTGTTATCAAGGACAGCTTTTTTTACAGCCTTGAAGTTACCCGGATCGACATTGAGGTTAGTGCCTGATTCTACAGTTCCTGCATTTCCTGGAGCCGTGAATATCTTTGTGACCCTTTTACTCTGGGAGAGTTTCCATGAAAGGGCATGCTCCCTGCCACCAGAACCGAGAATAAGAATATTCATATTATCAGAATAAATTACTGTCTCAAAATTAGTATTTAGTCGCGATATAAAAAAAGGAGTTATCGGACATATATCTTTTCGGGTTCACCAAAGCGAAAACCCGTTTCATAGGCGTATAAAATAAACTCTTCAAGAAAAGTTATCGCACTCGATAAGTGATTGTCATGCAGTATAATAATGGAACCAGGCCTGCTTAGTTTTTTAAGGATTGAAAGAGATTGTCTGGCACCAAAGCTGCTGTCGAAATCGTATGGCATAATATCCCAGAAAACTAATTTATACTCTTCTTTCAGTGTAATGTATTGACGGAAAGTAATATGGCCATACGGCGGCCTCAACAGTTCCGGTGATGTAAGGGTCGAAGATTTTTTAATATCAGCGATATATCTTCTGAAGGGAGTTCTCCAGCCATCATTATGATCGTATCCGTGGTTGCCTGTGAGGTGACTCCCTGATCTTATGAGGTTCATCAGACCAGGATGTTTTTCGGCAGCGTTTCCACTGCAGAAGAAGATTGCCCTGATTCCATATTTTTCGAGGATGGAGAGGATAAGAGCAGTGGAGTGGGGGTCAGGGCCGTCGTCAAAGGTGAGATACAAAACCTTTTCCGGGCTCTTTACCCTGAAGATTGCATCAGGGTAAAGAATCCGCGAAAGTGGTCCGGGCCTGAAGAGCCGCATTTTTATTGTTTTTTCGAATAGAGAATTCCGTAATAGTTATTGAGATCAGGCTCAACGAGAGCAGTAACTGAATCGAGTTTAAGCTTAACCGACATATTATAAATATCGAGGAGCGACTGCATGTTAATCCCGGTCGGGTAATCGAGACCGAATCGACCCGATGCAGGAATGCTTATTGAATAGTCGAGATAAGTTTTGGAATAGGTAATAATATCCTTTATCAGCTTATCGCCTTCCTCTTTTTTGCCTGCCCTGAGGAGTACTTCAGCCATGCCAATGGAGAAGAAGTCATTGGGCATTTTATTAACCGGTACTATTTTAAGCCCTTTGTGGACGACTTCGATTGCCTTAACAGTATCTCCCTTCGAAATAAGGTCATTGCCTAATTGTCCGAAGAGCCTCCTGAAGTTGCTGAACATACGGCGATTATTCTCATCAAGGTAGACACCCGGGGCATCTGCATTTCCCCATGCGAATTTATTCATGAAGCTGTCGTACATTTGTTCCGGGTCAATCATGCCGAATTCACCCTGTTCGGGTGTGTCGGTTTTAATGGGAACCACCCTGTAGGCAAGCCCTTCCTGAACAAAATACTTATCGAGACCCTTGTACTGGTTCGAGGGAACAGTGGTTGAAAAGTAAACCGGCCTGTCCCATTTATTTGTCGAAAGCATATCCATGATGGCCAGGTCGCCCTTAAAGGCGTTGTTTTGTGAATATTCCCATACCATTGGAGATACTATCCTGTTCCTGTAATAATTCTTCACAGTACCATTGGAAATCACCTTTGCAGAATCGACATTTATAACGAACTTGTTTGTCGGAAGGTAATTGACAAAATCGCCCCTGCCACTTTCGTCGATCATATATTTCTTGTCGTCCATACTTGCAAATTGCACTACTTCATCGAGGTTTACAGGTTGTTTAACCTGGTTGTTAACCGGAAGCTGGGTGCGGATTCCTTCAAGGTATTTATCGGCTTTGAGCGAAAGAGGCATCGGGTCGGAATTATACGCTTTCTGTGCCATCATCGAGATGTACCAGCCGGCCTGGATATAACTAAGGTTTGCAACACGGACGTCGGTTCGTACCCCCTCAACATCCTGGGTGTACCAGACAGGGAAGGAATCATTATCACCATAGGTGAAAAGGATACTATTCGGAGCGCACGATTTGACATAATCGGCACCAATATCCCGGGCTGTATAACGGCCCGACCGGTTGTGATCATCCCAGTTCTGAGAGGCCATTAGAACAGGGACTGCAGCCAGAAGCACGGAAAATGTTATCCCAGCTGCCAGCTTATTATCAAGGTATTTCCTGAGTTTCTCATAAACCAGCATAAATCCGGTACCTATCCAGATGGCAAAGGCGTAAAACGATCCGGCATATGCATAATCCCTCTCCCTTGGCTGATCGGGATACTGGTTAAGGTAGATGATAATTGCCAGCCCGGTCATTATGAAAAATGCCATAACGACCCAGAAACCGTTTTTGTCGGATTTGTAATGCCAGAACATTCCAAGAAGTCCAAGTATAAGAGGCAGAAAGAAATACCTGTTATACCCCGGATTGGATTTAAGTTCTGCCGGAAGCTTGTCACTGCTTCCTAGACGGGCCTCATCAATAAATTTGATGCCACTTACCCAGTTGCCATAGAGGCTGTTTCCATTTCCCTGTATGTCGTTCTGTCTGCCTGCAAAATTCCACATGAAATACCGGAGATACATGAATCCTACCTGATATTTTAAAAAATACCGGAGGTTCTCGCCAAAGGTGGGACAGATGGCTGTTTCTTCGCCAACATTATATTTTTTCCCTACAACTCCTCCCCAGTATTTATAGGCGGTTTCATGATCCTGCTCCTGGCTCCACATCCTGGGGAATACCGTTTCGAACTTGGTACTATATTTATAATCAGGCTGATAATAAGGCTGATATTTGCCACCTATCTTGTTATAGCCTGCAACAACCTTGTTCATCTCGGTAATCGGGGCGCTGTAATAGTTGCCATAGATCAGTGGCGAAGAGCCATACTGCTTCATATTTATGTAGTACGAAAGAGAGAAAACATCTGAAGGGTTATTCTGATTCATTGGCGGTCGTGCTGATGACCTTATCATGATCATTGCATAGGAAGAATAGCCTATCATCACAACCACCAGTGAGGTGAGTATGTAATTAAGTATAACCCTTTTATGGTTTAGAGAGTAATATATCCCAAAGGCCAGTCCAGCAAAAACAGCTATCATAAAGAAAAGAAGTCCGCTGTTATATGGCAATCCAAGAACATTTACAAAAAGAAGTTCGAACCATCCGGCCACCTCGGGAACTCCCGGCATAATAATAAACACCATCAGAGCCAGCAGCAGAATGGAAAATACAACCATCTTTATAACGCCCGCGGTTGTTACCTCATATTTCTTGAAATAGAATACGAACACCAGTACAGGTATTACAAGCAGGTTGAGGCGATGGACACCCAGCCCCAGACCCATGATATAGGCAATAAGGATTATCCATCTTCCTGCATAGGGTTTGTCGTCCTCTTCTTCCCATTTCAGCATTGCCCAGAACACAAGACCAGTTATAAGAGAGGAGAGGGCATATAGTTCTCCCTCCACAGCCGAGAACCAGAATGTATCGGAAAAAGTATAGGCGAGTGATCCGATTATACCGCTTCCGATAATCGCAGGAATCTGTTTGGGTTCGGGAATACCCTCTTTTACAAGGACTTTGCGAACCAAATGGGTAATGGTCCAGAACAGGAACATAATAGCAAATCCACTTGTAATGGCAGATAGCCTGTTAACCATTAAAGCCACTTTTGTTGTGTCACTACCAGCGAAGAGGGTGGCGATCCTGTTCATCATGATAAAGAGAGGCGCTCCGGGAGGATGCCCCACCTGGAGTTTAAAAGAGCATGAGATGAATTCACCGCAATCCCAGAAACTTACTGTGGGCTCGACGGTTAATAGGTATACGGCTGATGAAACGAGAAAAATGAACCATCCTGCAATATTATTCCAGCGACGGTAACTTCCCCAGTCTGAGTTCATAGGCAAAGTTTAATTTTATTTAATGAACAAAGAACGAAAAAAAATATCAGATGCCCATATTTACTATAGAACATTTAACATCATTTTAACTTGAAAGGGTTATGGATTGCTTTTATTATAAGCTTCCTGTGTAAAACCTCCAGGGCACTGATTTCCAGTAGTCACCGGCATATTCAATTCCTATTCTCGGGCCGGTTTTTATTTCAGGGGATACTCCATCACTTTCAATCCATATTCTTCCGGAGGTAATTAGATCTTCATCATTAAACGATTTATCAATTCCGATAGCCTTTGTCAGTTTTCCTGGACCAGAATAGTTTTCGATACCTCTTATTAATATAGCCTGAGGGATCTCTGCCGGACCGGTAACAATATTAAGCATCCAGTACATACCGTAAATAAGATAGACATACAAGTGCCCTCCTTCATGGAACATGACCTCTGTTCTGGCTGTTCTTCCCTTGCTGGCATGACTGGCGAGATCTTCTGAACCGCTGTATGCTTCAACATCGGTAATCCGGAAACGTTTTATAATTCCTTTGGCTGATTTTAAAACGAGTATTTTCCCCGGCATCACAGGGGCTATTTCGAGAACATCACGAGTAAAAAAGTCTCTTGATAGCTTGATACCTGCATTTAATGTACCGGAGATTGTGTTTCCTTTATTGTTTTTAACCATATAAATAAAATAAAGCCCGGCAATTTGGTTTAATATCTCAATCCTGCTTTAATTTGCGGGATAAAAATAAATTTGTTTTTGCTTACTCTTAGAAAATGTATGCAATATTCTTTTTTATTTGGAAATATATTGTATTTTTGCAGTCCCCAAATTAAGGGGTAATTACATTAACAACAAGTGTATCAATTTAAAAAACTATTATAGTGAATACCTTAAGCTACAAAACAGTATCGGCAAATAAAGCTACTGTGAACAAGGAGTGGGTGATTATTGATGCTGAAGGAAAAGTCCTGGGAAGGCTTTCATCAGTTGTGGCCTCGATGCTCAGAGGAAAGCATAAAACCAATTTTACACCTCATGTCGATTGCGGCGACAACGTGATTGTCATCAATGCCGATAAGGTTGCATTATCAGGCAAGAAAATGTCGGATAAAGTATATATCAGGCATACGGGTTTCCCTGGCGGACAGAGATTCACCACAGCTGAAGAGATGCTTAAGAAGAATCCTATTGCGCTTGTTGAGAAGGCAGTAAAAGGAATGCTTCCCAAGAATCGTCTGGGAGCTGAATTGTACAGGAATATGCATGTTTATGCAGGTTCTTCTCATCCTCACGAAGCTCAGAAACCAAAAACAATTGAACTTTAAAATATTTAAGCAACAGATATGGAATCAATCAATGCTCTTGGAAGAAGGAAAGCAGCTGTAGCCCGTGTATATTTAAGCGATGGCAAGGGAAAGATTACTGTTAATGGAAGGGATTACAAGGAATATTTCGGAGCTGAGACTCTTCAGTATGTTGTAACTCAACCCCTGGTTACTCTCAATGTCACAGATAAATATGATATCAACTGCAACCTCGATGGTGGCGGTGTTAAAGGACAGGCAGAGGCACTTCGTCTTGGAATAACCAGGGCTCTTGTGAAAATAGATGCAGAAAATAAGCCTGCTCTCAAGGCCGAAGGTTTTGTTACACGCGACCCGCGCGAAGTTGAAAGGAAAAAACCTGGTCAGCCAAAAGCTCGTAAGAGATTCCAGTTCAGTAAACGATAGGAATTAAAAGATCAGTCATCACGGATGCAAGTTTAGTATCTAAATTGCAAAGACTTCCTGTTTGGGAACTACTCTGCAATTGATTGAAGGAATGTAAACTTAATAATAGCTAAAATGCCAAGAACAAATTTTAAAGAATTACTTGATGCTGGTGTTCATTTCGGGCACCTTAAAAGAAAGTGGAATCCTGCTATGGCTCCTTATATCTTTATGGAGCGTAATGGTATTCACATCATTGATCTCGAAAAAACAGCCGTTAAAATCGACGAAGCTGCTTCTGCAATGAAGCATATAGCTCGTTCAGGAAAGAAAATCCTCTTCGTTGCAACCAAAAAACAGGCAAAAGAGATCGTAGCCGAGAAGGTAAAGGCAGTTAATATGCCTTATGTTACCGAGCGCTGGCCCGGTGGTATGCTTACCAACTTCCCGACTATCCGCAAGGCAGTCAAGAAAATGTCGTCTATCGACAAAATGGCTGTTGACGGAACCTTCCTTAACCTGTCAAAACGTGAAAGACTTCAGATAACAAGGCAGAGAGCAAAACTCGAAAAAACCCTTGGTAGTATAATTGACCTTACAAGACTTCCTTCAGCACTGTTTATCGTTGACGTAAGTAAAGAACATATCGCAGTAAGGGAAGCAAAAAGACTCGGTATTCCTGTATTTGCAATGGTCGATACCAACTCTGATCCTTCAGATATTGAATTCCCGATCCCTGCTAATGATGACGCGTCAAAATCTATTTCACTCATTATAGGTCTCCTCTGTCAGGCTATTGAAGAAGGTCTTAGCGAAAGAAAACTCGAGAAAGACAAAGAGCCAATGCCAAAAGACAAGAAGGTGATGAGAAAAGAACTGATGAAGGATCTTCCACCTGCTATCGTCGAGGCTATTGTTGAAGACGAAGATGAAGAGGTTGAAGAAGAAGAAGATGTTATCGCAGAAGCTGACGATGATGAGGAACTTGCAAAAGTTGCCGGAGAAGAAGAGGAAGAAGAATAGATAATTGTTTACTAACTATAAAGATTTATATATGGCTGTTATAAGTGCTGCTGATGTTGCCAGATTAAGGAGAGTTACACTCGCCGGTATGATGGACTGCAAAAAGGCTCTCGAAGAAGCAGAAGGTAATTTTGAAAAGGCGATTGAGATAATTCGTAAGAAGGGTCAGGCTGTTGCCAACAAACGTGCTGACAGGGACGCTACTGAAGGTGTTGTTCTTTCAAAAGTTGTTGCTGACGGAAAATTCGGTGCTGTTATGGTACTGAACAGCGAAACTGATTTCGTTGCAAAAAATGCTGATTTCCTGGCTCTTGCAAATAAAATAATTGACCTCGCACTGGCTCAGAAGCCATCTACTCTCGAAGAACTGAAAGCTCTTCCTATGGAAGGCGGTACAGTTGAAGGTAAAGTAGTTGAATACATAGGTATCATTGGTGAAAAACTCGATATATCATATTATGAAAAAGTGGAGGCTGCTCATGTTCAGGCTTACATTCACCCGGGAAGCAAACTGGCAACTCTTGTAGGTTTCACAAAGGATGGTATTGACGTTCAGGTTTACAAGGATATAGCAATGCAGATTGCGGCTATGAACCCTGTTGCTGTTGATAAGGACTTTGTTACTGACGCAGTTATAGCACAGGAACTTGAAATCGGGAAGGAACAGGCTCGCCGCGAAGGAAAACCTGAAGAGATGCTTGACAAAATTGCCCAGGGTAAACTCGCTAAATTCTTCAAGGAGAGTACTCTTCTGAACCAGGATTTTGTAAAGGATAATAAAATGACCATAAGACAATATCTTCAGTCGGTTAACAAAGAGTTAACAGTGACCGAATTCAAGAGATATTCGTTAAATATTTAGTACGTAGGTTCATATTTCAATACTTAGGTGGCGCTCTTTGCGCCACTTTTTTTTTGAACCATCCCTTTTGCTGATATCTGCCTTAATTAAGTACATCCTCTCAAGGTTGGCTATTAATGATTTGTGGCAAGTGAAGTTTCAGAGATGTGAAACCGAGAGTCTCCGGCAAAGTTGCTTTTAACCGCAAAGCTCGCAGTGGTTAATCAGAGGCCGCGGAGCAATGTGAAAATTGATAAAATTATAGAGGAAGATTGATCACCCTGCTAATTTCCGATTCTTAAAAAGGATTATGAAGCGGGGAATAGATTAATACCATGCACAAGGAACAGTAATTATTCTTTATGATGAAAAGCCCTGGTACTATTGATAGCTCTGATATTTCTTATTATCTCCGAATTCTGACTCAAAGCTGATTTTGAACCTGAAGCTGATCTCGGGAAATAATATACCAGCAATTCTGTATCAGAGAAGGTCTGGGTCACCACAAAAGTTTTGCCATCAGTAGTCTTCCGAGCAATTAAGTCATAAGCGATACTGCCAATATATGCATATCTCTCACCAAGGTAACTGCCCAGGAGGCCAACCTTATCCGCCGGAACAACGCAGATACAACTGGTATAGGCCGCGTTTTTAAAAGAATAGGTGAGGCTGTCGAGGAAGGAATTTTCTCCGTTATAGAGTATTGTGCTATCGTTTTCGAGATTTAATTCCCTGGTTTCGTAGGTTTTAATGCTTAGTTTTGGAGTGCTAAAAACAAGAAAGGGCTCCTTGTACATCGAAACACTTGGTATAACGGTCACTTTACAGATTGCCCTGGCACCGCTCTCGATATTTGTTGCAATAATATTGGTTTCTCCTACCAGGCGTGCGACTATTTCTCCCGTGGCGAACACCTCTGCAATTGTGTCGTTATCAGATGTGAATACAACGTTATTGATAGAGGGAGAGACGACTAAAGTAGAGGATTCATTTACTTTCAATGAAACCTCAGTTGTATTCAGGGTAATTTTTACCGCCCCCTTTTTTTTACAACCTGACACAGAAGATAAGATAATAGCAAAGGAAACGATGACTAATACATTAATAATTAAGGACTTCATATTTTTATGTTTTTCTTCTTATGATACTATTTATCAGTCAAATTTAGCATAAATAGATAATGATCCAAATAAAAATAAATATCATCATCACTACAGGGGCTGACAAAAACTTTTACAATTAAGAAGGCAGTCGATTGTTATTTTTATCACAACTCTTAATGCAATTGAATGGAGAGCGAAAAGCAATGTGTGATTTAAACTATAATAAACGTTAATATAATTACCTTTTAGCCAAAAGGCAAAACAATTTCTTTAGGATAATACAATTAGTTTAATATATTTGTTCATGACAAATCAACAATTTCAATAAGTTATTCATATTAAAAAAAAATCTTTAAATGAAACAACAAACAGATAGCAATTTACGACTGGGGATGACCATGATGTTAATGATCTTTTTCATTTTCGGGTTCATGACCAACTTCAACATTGCGCTGAAAGATCAGGTACAGGCTACCTTTCAGCTGACCAATTTCATGGCAAATCTTGTGAACGGAGTATTCTTCTTTGCTTACTTCGTTTTCTCCTTTATTTGCGGAAGTATTATTAAGAAAACCGGATATAAGATGGGATTGGTAATTGGTTGCCTCGCCATTGGTCTGGGTTGTTTCCTTTTCTATCCCGCAGTTGCTCTTCCTTCCTATGCTCTCTTCCTTTGTGCCGTTTTCGTAATGGCAACAGGTGTTGTTTTCCTTCAGACAGCTGCCAATCCTTATGTCGCCGCTCTTGGTAACGAAGAGACAGCTTCTTCAAGGCTTAACCTGACACAAGCTCTAAACGGAGTTGCAACAACAATCGCTCCTTTCGTTGTAGGTATTTTTGTTCTTACTCGGGCTGCGTTGGCAATGGGACCAAAAGCAGTTCAGGGGCCATTCCTTATTATTGGTACCTTAATCGTGATTATTGCTGTGGTAATATTCTTCATGAAATTACCTGAGATTATAACAGGGGAAGATGTTGGACAGAGGAAAAGTGTATGGAAACACCCTCATGTATTACTAGGTGCCCTGGCTATCTTCTTTTATGTTGGCGCTGAGGTAGGTATCTCAACTGCAGTTGTTCCTTATCTGAAAAACATACCGGGCATGGCACTCGGTGAAGCTGCCAAGATGGCTGCAATGTATTGGGGTGGAGCTATGGTTGGCCGTTTCCTCGGTTCAATCAACCTAAGTTCAATGGATCAACAAAAGAAATACATGTACTCAGGACTCATGATCGTCATCGCCTTCTTTGTTGGATGGCTTGTTACCAGCAGCCAGATCCAGAATGGTGTTTTTGTCTTCAACTCACAGCCTGTAAACGGTCTTATTTTCCTTGGCATCGCATTTCTTAATTTCGTTGCAATGCAGTTTGCAAAAGGAAAAACAAACGTGGTGCTTGGGCTTTTTGCAATAATTGCAGCAGTTCTTGTATTCTCATCAACAATCCTTGGCTATAATGTAGGAATCTGGGCTCTCCTTTCCATAGGATTCTTCAATTCGATCATGTTCCCGAATATTTTTGCACTTGGAGTAAAAGATCTTGACAAATACGAAATGCCTATGGCTTCAGGTATTATCAATACCCTTATCGTTGGAGGGTCGGTAGTTCCCCTTGTAATGGGATGGTTCACCGACAACATGGGTGTAAAAGCTGCTCTGCTGG
>CAIPJU010001068.1 GCA_903865465.1 uncultured Bacteroidota bacterium | reverse complement strand
TCAGCGCAATACCGGCGGATTTCAATATTCCCCTTTCTGAATTCATCAGACGACTGAATTCTGTTTAGCACGCCCCTTTCTGACTCTTCCAGAATATTATTTGAGTTGAAACGAAAAAGAGCAATACGTACTTTTTCCTTTTTATGTACTGCTTCCTTCCGGTTATGCAGATCTGAAAGAAGCAGTATTCCGCTTACAGCCGCCAGAAACAAAAGAGGACGAATAAGACTCTTCATTATTTAATGAAATCTAATTACACATAGCTATTTATCAATAAATCAGCCACTGTTGTATCAATCTGATCCTTGCGACGTAACTCATCGAACAGAGAAAGGAGGTCGTTCACCTTAAGCCGTTTTTTCTCTTCTCCCTGGAAATCATATCTGATGCTTCCCTGGTGCATCATAATTACCCTGTCGCCCAGGTTTACAGCCTGCTGCATTGAATGAGTGACCATCAGGGTCGTCAGTTTCCCTTCATTAACTATCTTTTCAGTCAGCTCTATTACCTTAGAGGCAGTTTTTGGATCGAGGGCTGCAGTGTGCTCATCGAGTAAAAGCAAATCGGGTCGTACCAGGCTCGACATAAGCAATGTCAATGCCTGCCGCTGACCTCCCGACAATTTTCCAATCGGAGTGTCAAGACGATCTTCTAGTCCCATATTCAGACTTTTAACGCGATCGCGAAGTGAATTCAACAACGTATCGGGCAAACCCCATCCCAATCCTCTCTTTTTACCTCTCCTGGCAGCAAGGGCGAGGTTTTCAGCTATCGACATGGCAGGCGCTGTTCCACTAAATGGATTCTGAAAAACCCGGCCAATATGAAAGGCACGTTTATATTCGGGCCATTGGGTAATATCCTTCCCATTCAGAGTGATATAACCGGAATCGACTAAAAAGGTACCTGCAACAGCGTTCAGCAAAGTTGATTTACCGGAGCCATTTGTTCCCAGCACACAAACAAAACTTCCATCTTCAATCCGGAGGTTAACATTCTTCAACGACATTACTTCGTTAATGGTACCGGCATTAAATATTTTACACAGGCTTTTAAGTTCCAGCATGTTTATTGTTTTAACAGTTTGATTTTCTTTGAACGCTTCATAAAACCCGGCAGTATTAATGCAAGAAAAACAAATGCCGCCGTGATAAGCTTTAAATCGTTGGGATTCATTCCCCACCGGAGTGCTATTGCAACCAGAAGCCTGAAAAGAACTGCTCCTATCACGGCTCCAGTAATAACACTTCCCAGAGTGTTGTCGCTTATCAATGCTTCACCAATTATGACACTTGCCAGGCCCCAGACCATCATTCCAATACCCATCTGAACATCAGCAAAGCCCTGGAACTGGGCAAGCATCGACCCTGCCAGGGCAATAAATCCATTCGAAATTGCCACACCGAAAATTATCATCGATTTTGTATTTACACCCAGTGCCCTTATCATCTGATCATTATCACCAGTGGCGCGCATTGCTGTCCCTATATTTGTGCGGAAAAACCAGAGAAGCATCGCACTGAAAGCTATTATTATCAGCAGACAGAACAGAAGTGTCCATACATCTTTGGCAGGAACACTCCATCCAATGATATTGTAAAAAGCATCTTTGCCTGAAACTTTCACTGAAAAATTCTCAAACCATGTAAAAAGTGTTGTTTGTGAAAGCAGTGGTACGTTGCTTTTACCCATAACATGAAGATTGACGGAATAGAGCGCAGTCATGACAAGAATTCCTGACAGAAGAGGATTTACTTTAAACCTTGTATGTATGACTCCTGTTGCCGCACCGGCAATCAAACCGCCGATAAATGAAAGTGCAATTGCAATCAGGGGGTTGGCTCCCGACACAATCATTGCTGCTGTAATAGAAGCACCAAAGGTAAATGAACCCTCTGCAGTAATATCAGGGAAGTCAAATATTCTGAAACTGATAAAGATCCCTAATGCAAGAAGGGCAAGTATAAGTCCTATGGTAAATGATCCTATTAGTAATGTCATTGATGTGTGTATTTTATTATTATCCTAATTTGGCTGTCCAGACAATTCCCTGCCTGAAACTACTTTCGCCTGTACCGGAGATATCGCGTGTATCATTTATAAGGTGCATAACATCCTGCACTATGCTGCTCTCAAAAAGATGCATTATCAGTTCGCCGGGAGCCGCTTCATTCCTTGGCAGAGCCTGATATGGAAAGATGGCAGTGTGAGTATGCATGAAACCGGATGAATCCTGACCAGCAGGTTTCAGGAACATCTTCAGCTCATCCGAGGGATCATGAATATAGAAGCCGAGTGATGTAGTCAGCATTCTTGGGTATGCAGGTTCTGTCGTAAAGTTGACATTTTCGCGCAGTCCGGGGAATTCGAAAAGCTTCCTTCCTTCAACAGGAGGAGTGCTAAGGCTGACACCAACCAGACCTTCGCTCTCAGCTATTATGAGAAAAACGAAATCGCCAGGTCCCCCGATTTGTATCAAACCCGTAATTAAACCTGTCAGTGTCACAGATGCGTTGACTTCAAGAGGCTCAAAGGTAATTCTGTTTGCAAAAGCACCCCTGGCCTGAAGCATATACAAGGCATTAATCTCGGGTTCCATCCTACCGCTCTTCAGGGCATAATCAGGAAGCCTGGAACCGTCAGCAGGTTTATATACAAGGGCATCCCCGAGAGCTAAAAATTCTCCGTACCTTTTTTTGCAATCATCAAAGCCGTCACCTATAGCTCCTAATCCTAATGCAAACTTGTCGGCAGTAAACCTGATCTTTATATTTGAATCAGATGTGAATCCGGACTCCATAACAGCACCTGGATTTCCCTCAGCAGATAGTTTCATTGGTTTGTCGGAAACAATCTTCTTACTGAAACGATATCCGTTTATCTCAAGTGATCTGGATTGTTCTTTCTCAACAGGGATTTGTGCAGGAGTACCTTCTGTCAGTATTTTAAGCATCCCGACCATATTCAATACTTCCGATACGGCAGGCGACAAGGCTTCGAGAACAAACAAGCCGCCAAGCTGCTTAATCTTTTTATACTGGCTGACCAAAATCCTTATCCCGGCAGAACTAAGGTAATTAACCTCTCTCATATCAACTATGAAATTATAGGATCCTTCCCTTACAAGATTAATAAGGTAGTCATCCAGATGTCCCGCCCAGTTTGCATCAAGTCTTCCCTCAAGAATGATCTTTTGTTCTGTTCCGAAATCCTCTTTCGTTATATTAAGCTTGTTCTCCATTTATATATCTTTGATGTCTTACTTACTTATTATCTGCAGATTAGGGAATGTCTTCATTAGATTTTCAGGCACGGAAATCCCGTAGAAAGCAACTCTTTCGCTGTTTAAAATAAAGTTTGTCTTGCTGACATTTCGGAATGGTATCTGGCCGGGACTCTTACCTGAAAGTACCTGAATACCCATTTCACCCGCATCGAAACCTGCCAGAAAATAATCACGGGCACAAGCAGCCATGGCCCCCTGTTTCATCTGATTCGACACAAATGCATAGAATGGAATTTTATTGTCATTAGAGACTTTTAGTATCGAAGTTCCGCTGCTGCCAGTCAGGTTATCGGAGATCTGACAGAAAGCATCAATATTGTCGGAAGCGAGCGACTTTGCAGCTTCCATTACTTCCGTGGCAGTACCTGCGGGAGCGGCGATAAGTTCTAATCCAGCTCTTTTCGCAGCAGCTGCAAGATTATCTTTGTAGGCCACAGAGTTTATTTCAGATGGAGTAAATACCGTTCCGACCCGTTTTACTGCCGGTTGCAATATCTTAACCAGTTTAATAAGACCTTCAAAGTCACTCATTGTCGACACTCCGCATATATCGGGCATATGATCTGTAGAGCTCTTACCTGCACCGGCAATAACGGGATCGCCCACATTGGTAAATACTATCTTCTGTCCCGAAAGCTTTTTCATCATTACCTGCAGAGTAGGTGTTGAGAGACAGAAAACAAGGTCCCATTTTTCATTTGCAAGGCTGCCTGCAATACTGTTCAGAGTTGATATGTCACCCTGTGCATTGAAGACCTTAATCGAATAATCTGAATTCTCTTTAAGATTATTCTCTCCAAGGGCCTTTCGAATACCTTTTTCGCAATCTTCTGAATTTGGACTATCAACATAATGGACCAGGGAAATTTTGAACATGGCTTTTGAATTGCCAGCATGAAGGGATTTGCTGATACCATTATTATGACTGCGATTCTGAAGATCAGAAAAGAGCAGAATACCAGAGACAATTATAAGGGCTGCAATCCCACGGAAGAACGATTTCATGCTTGTTTATTGATTAAGTATCCTGGAAGCCCTGTCCGTGACTTTTTGAGGTATTTCAATCCCCTGATTCAGACAGGCTTGCCGGTTTATTGTAAGTTCATAATTAAGTATTGGCTCAATATGGCTCATAACCTGATTACGCCCTTTCAATATTTCGACTGCCTTCAGACCCGACTGATAACCCCACATTGAATAGTCGACACCGTAACCAACAGCAGCACCCTTCTCTGTCTGGAGAGGATCTGTTACGAACAATGGTATTTTCTTTTCTGTCGCCAGTTTTGCCAGAACCGGCAATCCCAGGTATACAGTATTGTCGGCGGCGGCAACTAAAGCATCAATTTTCTGCCCGCTTAAATACTGTCCGGCCATCAATAAATCATTAACACTTGTAACTGAGGCTGTAACAAGTTCAACACCCCTGATCTCCAATGCCGTCCTTAATACTTTCACAGAATATTCTGCATTAGGCTCAGAATTATTGAATGGGATTCCGACCCGCTTCAATCCAGGAATACATTCAATCAGCAGGTCAACAAATTCATCAGCTTTCAAAGGATCAAAAATACCATAAAGGTTTGCCGGGACTGATTTCATTCCTATCTGTTCAGGGCTAAAAGCCACTGTGAAAACAACGGGAGTGTTCCGAACGCTCTGGGCCGCTGCTGCCATACATGGAGTGCTGTTTGTGATGACCATGTCAACATTCTGAGAGATAAATGATTGAAGAATCGTGTTTATCATCGACAGATCACCCTGAGCATTATTGTTAAGCACCCTGATATTCTTTCCGTCAACAAAGCCGGAATCGGCCAAAGCATGAAAAAGACCAGCCTTCGCAGAATCCAGAACCGGATCCTGTGTGATTTGAACATAACCAATTGTTATTTTATTCCGGACAGGATTACATCCATACAGAATGAAAAACAACAAAATGCCAATTGAGACAATACGGCGTTTCATATTTGAGGAGTAAAAGATAAATTGTATGAGTTTCCTTCATAAATTTAACGGTTTATTGGATATGAGATGAATATACCCGGATATTTATTTTCAGGGTGTGAATATTTAAGGTAATAAAACTTAAATTATGGTAGGCAGTTATAAAGTCATTACGCTATGCGGCAGTACAAAATTCAAGGATGAATTTATCGCGGAACAGAAACGTCTCACTCTCGAAGGAAATATTGTAATAAGTGTTGGCCTTTTTGGCCATTCGGGCGATCCTGAAGTCTGGGCTGAAAGTACCAAAATAATGCTCGACGATATGCACAAGCGGAAGATAGATCTTGCGGATGAGATCTTCGTAATTAATGTTAACGGCTATATCGGCTCTTCAACAAGAAGTGAAATTGAATATGCCATTCTGACTAAAAAGGATGTAAAATACTTAGAATCAATAGTTTAGTACTTATGTTTCGTTGGAGGCTTCCGATACCAGAAAAAATACTCCTTCTGCCGATTCTTATCCTCACTGCTTCTTGCTGTATAGACCCTTTTACCTGAATAGGGGTCAATTCCGGTGTAGTACATGGCAGTCGAAAGAGTCATCGGAGTCGGAGTGAAATCCTGGACCTGTTCAGGTTTAATTCCAAGGGTTTTCACCTCGCTGACAAGCTCTTTCATGTCGGCATCGGTACAACCGGGATGCGATGATATAAAATATGGCATTATCTCGTAGTTAAGATTATGTCTTTTTTTAATCGCATCAAACCTCTTTTTAAGTTTTATGAAGAGATCAAAAGGGGCTTTCCGCATATAGTTCAATACATGAGGGGAGGTGTGTTCGGGAGCCACTTTCAGTCGTCCTGAAACATGACGACTGATCAGTTCCTCTAGATAATCAGCCTCTTCCCTTCCGGCATTCTTATTCCACTCCGGAAAGAGCAGGTCGTAACGCACTCCGCTACCGATGAATGATCTTTTTATACCCTCTATCCTGTCAACATTTTTATACAGGCTTGTAAGCCTACCATGGTTAGTATTAAGATTTTTACAAATGGCAGGCCAGATGCATGATGGTCTGGAACAATTCAGACACAGCTTAATGTCCTTTCCCTTCATCCCATACATGTTTGCCGAAGGACCGCCAAGGTCTGACAGATTTCCTTTGAATTCAGGATGCTCAGTAATCTTTGTTATCTCCCTGAGAATCGATGACTCTGATCTGCTTACGATCTGTTTTCCCTGATGAGCAGCTATTGCACAGAAACTGCAGCCTCCAAAACATCCTCTGTGTATATTCACCGAAAACTTTATCATCTCGTAGGCAGGAATATCGCCTTTTTTATCATACCTGGGATGAGGTCTGTAGGTATACGGAAGATTAAAGGTCATGTCAGCATCAGTTTCTGACATTGGTTCAAATGGAGGATTTATAATTACTCTCTTGTCGCCGGAGGTTTCGCTAAGCCTGGCCTGAACAATTTTGTTAGATTCTTTTTCAAACCTTACAAAGTTTTCAGCATACAACTTTTTGTCGGCCAGACATTTTTCGAAAGAATGAAGAGTCATATCCTTCCAGCTTTTCTGAACTGGAAGTTCATCAGTTGAGCCGATTGAAACAGCAGTTTGAGGAATCGTCTTCAGCGAACTGAAAGGGACTCCCTTTGAAAGCAGTCGTACCAGCTCACGAACAGGCTGTTCACCCATTCCATAAACAAGAAGATCAGCGCCGCTTGAAAGCAGAATTGATTGCTCAAGTTTATCTTTCCAGTAGTCGTAATGTGAAAGACGGCGCATAGAAGCCTCAATGCCACCAATAACAACCGGGACATCGGGAAAAAGCTGCTTAAGAATTTTTGTGTATTCGATAGTTGGATAGTCGGGTCTGAATCCTGCTTTTCCACCAGGGGTATAGGCATCATCTGAGCGAAGCCTACGCGCTGCGGTGTAGTGATTTACCATCGAATCCATATTCCCGGCAGTAACTCCAAAGAAATATTTCGGACGGCCAAGCTTTTTAAAATCACGGAGGTCATCCTTCCAGTTTGGCTGGGGGACAATTGCAACCCTGAAACCCTCATTCTCAATAATTCTTCCAATAACAGCCGGACCAAATGACGGATGATCGACATAAGCATCACCACTGAATATGATAACATCAACCTCATCCCAGCCAAGCGCTTCAAGCTCTTTCCTGGTTGTAG
>CAIPJU010001067.1 GCA_903865465.1 uncultured Bacteroidota bacterium | reverse complement strand
CTCCGCATGGGAATGTTTCAGTCATGGCAAAAAAGGAGAATGAATTTATTGAAGTTAGTGTAGAAGATAGCGGAGTAGGAATGGAGAAAGAGGTGGTTGAAGGAATCCTGTATGGAGGTTTATTTCAGACCTCTTTCGGGACGAATGGGGAAAAAGGAGCAGGACTCGGACTGGTACTGTGTCGTGATTTCATTGAAAGAAATGGAGGAAAACTGAGAGTGGAGAGCAAGCCCGGCGAAGGAAGCAGGTTTATTTTCACTCTGCCTAAAGGCTGATATTCTATGCTTTAGAGATGTTTTTCATAATATGGCTGTCACAATTTAATTCTACCTTGACAGATTCGAAAAAGCAGGTATGATTTTAATCTGTCAGAGTAGAAATAATAAGAAGTCTGGAAGAGAATAGGAGTAACTTAATCCCAGAGTTTGTAAACAATACCAAACTTGGCAGCTTCGGGATATCCGATCCCTATTGTAAGCCCGAAATCACCTTTTATAATGAACTTTGTTGCCAGGCCGACATTCATAAAAGATTTAGCATGCTCATATGAAAATGTATTCTGACCACCTTAGTAATTCTGATATATTTCGCTTTTCCAACCGACGCCAATAAGAGGTAAGATGTACCAGTTACTCTTAATCGGAATGTTATAACCCGAATTTATTAATAACACAAAAGTGCCCTGAGTCTTTGTAGCTGAACCTGAATCCTGCACAAGGCGGGCATCTCCCTTAAGATTACTGGAGATATCGAGATAGAAATTTTTATAGCTGGCTCCGGAACAAAATCCTATTCCAGAATTATCGATACTATATTTTGAGACACCAGCTGCGTTTTTGTCAAAATAGTGGTTTCGCAGCGCAAAAAATGCATTGTTAATTTAATAACAGTATGATATATAGAATGTTAGTGGCATGGTATTTGTAATTTAATTATAATTGCATTTAGAACAAATTAACCTGTACAGATTCTTTTGTACACAAATCTGCTAAACAATGAGTTGATATTTATTCAATAAATAAGTTTCATAAGATAGAGAGTTACCAAGCCGGGACTTTCCCGAAACTAAAATTAAATATGCTATGAAGAAAATGCAGCAATTTTCGTCTGATGGATTTTGTTATGCTCCTCCCGGGCCGGGGGCCAAAGCAAAGTAATAATTCAGTTTACAAAGACCGACTATTAGGAATTCCAATAACAGATCATCCATTTTTCACCAAATGAAATCACTAAAAATTATTCTTTCAGCCTTCCTTGCTGGTTTTTCCCTCATGCTTTACGCGCAAACGCCCCTTCCTGTTCCGCGTAATATCCAGGCAGCTTATGACAAAGGCACCCGCAGTGTCACTGGCACACCCGGTAAAAACTACTGGCAGAATTTCGCAGATTATATTATTCAGATTCGCTTTGAACCAGCAACCCGTCTGATAAGCGGAACTGAAGAAATAATATATACCAATAACAGCCCCGATACCTTAAGGAAAATTGTATTTAAACTATATCCCAATCTCTATAAAAAAGGATCCCCGCGATTTAGAAAAATTGACCCTGAAGATCTCAGCGATGGAGTTTCATTAGAGAAAATTACAATAGATGGCAACACGCATCCAACTGACAGTATAGATATTAACGGGACAAATATGGTATTACCTGTCGCTCCCCTCCTTCCTAACCAATCCATGCACTTAACAATTGCCTATAGCTATTATCTGAATAAAGGATCACATATCCGCACAGGTGAAGTTGACAAGGGCTCCTGGTTTATAGCTTACTTTTTCCCGCGTATTGCAGTATATGACGACATCGATGGATGGAACATATACCCCTATCTTGGCACCCAGGAATTCTATAATGACTTCTGCAATTTTAAACTATCTGTCAATGTACCTAAGGATATTATAGTTTGGGGAACAGGCTAACAGAATCGAAGAAATAAGCTTTAAATCGGAGAAGAAGGTAAAAGAGATCTCATTGGGCAGTACCTGGGTGCCTGATGTCAACAAGAAAGATAATCACCTGATAATAAAAAATTAAAACCAAATTTATAATCATGGAAAGGAACCATTTTATATGAAATTGAAAATTCTGATAGCAGCCCTAATGCTGACACCGCAAATCATCGCGCAATCCTATGAAAAAATCCACTCTGCTGCGATTGTTGTTGACACCCATAATGACATTCTATCGCAAACCACTGATTATGGATTTATTATTGATAAGGATCTGAGCGGGAAAACTCACACTGACCTGGCGCGATTAAAAAAAGGAGGCGTTGATGTACAGATTTTTTCGGTATTCTGCGACGGAGAGGAGCCAAAACCCTATGCCCTGGCCAACCGTCAGATGGATTCTCTCGACGCTGTATTAAAACGCAATCCTGATAAGATAATAAAGGTATCCGGCAGCAAGGATTTATATAAAGTGGTCAGGCAGCATAAAATTGCAGCCATGTTTGGCGTTGAAGGCGGACACATGATTGAAAATGATCTTGACAAATTAAACTCTTTTTATAATCGTGGCGCCAGATACATGACTCTCACCTGGGTTAATTCCACATCGTGGGCAACCAGCTCCAACGATGAAACCTTCAATAAGGAGCTTACGCACAAAGGTCTTACTGAGTTCGGGAAACAAGTGGTTAAAAGAATGAATGACCTGGGAATGCTGGTCGACGTAAGCCATGTAGGTGAACAGACGTTCTGGGACGTAATCAACACCACCACCAAACCGGTGATTGCCTCCCACAGTGATGTGTATGCCCTGTGCCAGCATAACCGTAATTTGAAGGATGAACAGATTAAGGCCATTTCAAAAAACGGGGGAGTAATCCAGGTGAATTTTTATCCCGGATTTTTGGATAATAATTACTTTAATAACAAAAAAGCTTTCCTGAAAAGGCATTCTGCAGAGATTGACTCCCTGACAAAAGCAGGTATGGTGAAGTTTAAAATAGAGGATCTTATCTTTTCCATCCACAGGGATGAAGTTGAGAGGATGCGTGCTCCACTCTCAGCAGTGATTGACAATATTGAGTATATCATAAAGTTGGTCGGAGTTGATTTTGTGGGCCTTGGCTCCGATTTTGACGGAATTGAATGTGCACCTCTCGGACTTGATGATGTCAGCAGATTTCCTGTAATCACAAAAGAACTTGTTGCAAGAGGATATAACAGGCATGATATCAATAAAATTCTGGGAGGTAATTTTCTGAGGGTACTGAAAGCAAATGAAGTAAAATAAACATGAAGAAATCACTCTTTTTGTTATTCTTCATTTTATCTGCAGTTAGAATTTCAGGGCAGGTTCCACAGCATGTGGATAGCCTGAAGAGATTGCTGTTCGGAACCAGGGAAGATACTGTCAAAGTTATGACCCTTGTCAATTTGAGTTTTTTTGACCAATCCTATCAGCATGGATTGGATCTGGCAGAGGAGGCGCTGAGCCTTGCAAGAAAAATTAAGTATAAGAAAGGCGAAGCAGAATCCCTGCACCAGGTGGCCAACCAGTGCCTCGATGCCAGTAATTATCCAATGGCTCTCGATTATTATTTGCAATCCTTAAAGATCAAGGAAGCAATAAACGACAGAAGCGGCATGGGGAGAACTTTAAGCGGAATTGGAATGATATACCTGCATCAAGGTGATTTCGTTAATTCAATTCATTATATGCATCAGGCGGAATCTCTTCTGCATGGAAACTACTACAGGTTAGCATATGTTTATTCAAATATGGGTATTGTTTATGCACGGCAGGCTAAACTGGATTCTGCATTGAAGTACTATCAGCTTAGTTATGAGTATTTTAATTTAAGTAAGGAAAAGTATCAGCTTAATTTAGCCCTTGACGGTCTGGGAGTTTTGCAATTAAAAATGGGGAATACTGATCTGGCATTGGGATATTTCAGGGAAGCTATCCGGAACGGAAAATCTAATAATGATACTTTGGGGTTATCTGAATCATACCTCAGGATTGCTGAACTCTATCACTCTCACGAATCGATTGATTCATCTCTTTTTTATGCAAATCGTGCCCTGTTTTACGCACAAAGGGCTAATATGCTGCAGAACATATCAGAGTCTGGCAGCCTTCTGTCAAAAATTTACCAGGGCGGGAATGATAAGGAAGCTTTGCATTTCCTGCAGATTTCCAAGTCTGCAGAAGATAGCATATACAACAGAGAAAAGACAATTAAGATTCAAAACATGCTTTTTAATGAAAAAGAGAGAGAAAGTGAAATAGCTGAACGACAAAAGAAAGAAGCCGAAGTCCGGAAACTGAATATTCAATACGCACTGATTGCATTCGGTATTATCAGTTTTATTATTCTCTTCTTTTTACTTAGCCGCAGCATCATTGTAAATGAGAAATGGATCTCATTTTTTGGAGTGCTCGGACTATTGGTTGCACTTGAATTCGTCAATCTGCTTATTCACCCTTCACTTGCTGCCATTACTCATGAATCTCCCTTACTGATGCTTCTTGCTTTAGTCTGCCTTGCATCGGTTCTAATTCCCCTGCATCACCGCCTTGAAAAATGGATCAGGGAAAAAATGACGGAGAAAAACAGGAGAATAAGGTTGGCGAATGCCAGGAAGACAATTGAGCAACTGGGTGGAAAAGAAGAAATTCAATGACATGATTTCATAGCAATTAAACAATTGTAAGAATGAGAAATAAATTAAACATTGCCGGAGTTTCTTTGATGGCAGTTTTTCTCACAAGCTGCAAAAGCAATGATCGTAGTGGATTCCTTATTTTACCAGGGGAGAAACACAAGTGTCTTTGTCAAAAAAGACAACCAGTGACCACAATAATAACATTCTTACTGTTGCTTTTTTCAAGTTCTATCCAATCTCAGACCATCGATCCAAAACTCAACCAAATGGAGCTTGACATGCAATTTATAGGCAAATGGAAAGCTGAAGCAGGAAGGGATACCATAATCATAATTGAATGTAAGTCTGCATGCAAT
>CAIPJU010001066.1 GCA_903865465.1 uncultured Bacteroidota bacterium | reverse complement strand
TGGCTGAGCCTGTCGAAGCCACAGTATTACCAACGACACCACCGATGGCTGAGCCTGTCGAAGCCATTGCTGTCACTATTGATTCTGGCTCCGCAAAACCGGTGGTTGAGCCAGTCGAATCCAAACCATTCACAGTTGGAGACCTAATTAACGAATTAAAAAAGTACCCTGAAGATGTAGTCGTGCTAACCGATGGATATAAAGGAGACTACGAAAACATTTTACAGCCCAAATTAATCAGGGTAATGCTAATACAAAACCAACCTTATTATTACGGACAGTACCATATTTCAGAAGATGTTGAAAGTTTCGAGGCCCTCGTTATTAAAAGTGAAGTACGACCTTTCAATTTATAAGTTGTATGAGGAAACCGAATTATTATTGAGATCTCCAAATGTGCCTTCGACAAGCTCAGGCACCGGTTTTACAGATGACTCTGAATCAACAAAACCGGTGGATGAGCCTGTCGAAGCCACAGTATTACCAACGACACAACCGATGGCTGAGCCTGTCGAAGCCACAGCTGTTACTATTGATTCTGCATCCTCAAAACCGGTGGCTGAGCCTGTCGAAGCCACAGTATTACCAACGACACCACCGATGGCTGAGCCTGTCGAAGCCATTGCTGTCACTATTGATTCTGGATCCGCAATACCGGTGACTGAGCCTGTCGAAGGTCAGAATTGTTCTTTCCTCGATTATTGCAATATCAATGACTCTCTATCCAGAATGCCGGAAAAATCCTATCCTACAGATTTGATGTCAAATCCGGCCTTTTCTATAATTTTAATGCTTTGTAAGGGAAAATTCTCGTTTGCAAGGAGTTTCATTAGGCTGTTTTCAAAGGTTTTTCGAAAAGTAATCCATCCTGCATAATATCCTGTATAAAAACAAAACCAGCCTGAAGGCTCTCTTTTGTGAGCCTGGTATAATTCTAAAGAATCTGATTCTTTGTCCAGCCGGATGCAAATAATTTTGGTCCGGAATCGTGGGTCCAGTTTATTCTGGAATTACTGGTACAGTTTGGGCCGGATTTTTCAGTAAACTAATCATTTGGATTTGACAATTTTACCCGTGGTGAAACTCTACTGGCTTACCTTCTTCATACAGCGTCCGGCTTATTCAGTTATTATAACTTTTCAGGACGAAGATCGGATGAGCTGCCCGCATCTTTCTTCTGTTACAAATTCAAGTTCCTCATCTCCAAAGCCGTAAAAATTATTAAGATGCAATTTCTGAGATTCATCGAGAAGCACCCAGGCAATGAATGCACCATCCTTATAAAACTTAAAATATTTATAATAGAAATAATCAATACCGTTAACAGTTTCCTTGTCCCACCATACTTCAGTGGGATCAGCCAGACATTCATCCAGTGCCGGACGGAACCTCCTTCTTTCAGGATCACTCATAAGTTTAAGATAATCTTCCTGTAAAATAATTACTTCCCTGTCGTAATAATCCATAAAGACAAGGTAATTGTCTCTGCAAGTGCTTACTATCATATTCTGATTAATTTAGAAAAAATAAAAGATCTCAAATTCATCTAATAGAACTGTTACGATTGAATTTCAAAAAGACCGTTCCCGTACACTCAGCCAGTCGTACTTAAACCTGGGTATTATTGGGATGTAATTTTATTTAGTGCTTACAGGTAATTTTATTAACTTATGAATAGAGATAAATCAAAATGCTCAGAGCTAAAAATAATTATTTGAAGTTATTTATATGATTGAAAGAAGGAAGCATAATTTTCAGGTTTTACTTCGTTTATATTTGCTCCATGTCGCACATAGTATTTGCTGTCATAAATCATTGGTGTGGATAATGATTGCGTTTTGAAAATAACAACATCCTTTTCAAAATAATTAACAACCCTAATATTCTTGGATATAAAATCTTTAGCTTCATCTGAGATTGGCTGCAATTTGATTTTTTGGATTATTTGACGATAAAAATCATCTAAATCTTTAGCAAGCACGTTGACTTCATGGCCAATGCCAGAAATATAGAATGTTCTGTACTTCACCGCTTCAATCCCATAAATTTCTTTTATTCTGTCCGATTCCTTCTTTTTATCACATACTCCTACACAAACATATCCAACTGTTCTCGCGGAATTATTCGCAATCGCAGTTAGTGTTTGAATAATTTTATTAAAACTGTCGTTGTCGAAACTGTTTGAACCATCTAACCGAGTAAACCCTTGTTTGAAGTCATAACAAGTTTGTTCAGTTTTAGATTGCATTAACAATGATTCAAATTCTGTAAGCCATTTTGCAGCACCAGGGTCATGTGCTTTATCTCTGAAACATGAAGATATAATACCAGCAATTGCATCTACGTTTTGGATTCTATTTGTAGCACTCCAACTACCACCCTCTGTAATTGTAATGTACTTTGATATTCCTTTTAATCTGCTTATCAATTCGGAAAAACTATTTACTTCCATATTCTCTCTAAACATCAATTTATGCAAAGCAAGAAAAATTACCTGAAAATATCTTGGAATACGTTGTGAGTTGTCCTCGAACAATAAATCACGGAAATTTACTGCGGAAATTTTAATAACTTCTCGAATGACGTTATGAACTGATATATATTGATGACGTAATTGATCAACACCAATTTTTCGCAAAGCCGTATCAAGATCATCTGATTTTTCACTAGGCTTTAATCCATAATATTCATCAAGGATGTTTGAACTAGTGCCTGGTAGTGAATTGAAGGAAATTGCAGAGAGTAAATCCGCCACAATTTCTTCGTCCCTTGATTCTCGAACCATTTCCTTGGTAATAATGTTATTTTCCACCCAAAATAATTCATCAACATTAATTCCATAATCTAGTCCTGAATTTGTAATGCTTATTTCTCTCATTTGTTTAAGATTCAATATATCACTATGAGAAACATCTGTTCTTATTTCGGATGAAACTAACCTCACCAAGTCACCAAATGATTCAAGAGTTCCAGCTGCTCGTAATTCTTGCCTTGACAAATGCCTGCCATAACTATTAATTCGAATAAAGACCTCATCAACTTTATTTTCCTCTGAAAACGAATAAACTGAAATAGGAAGAATATAACTAGAAAACCGTTCACAAATTCTTCTGTCCAAGACAGGAACTTTTTGAGTTAATTGACCTGCATCCAAAAGGGATTTTGACTCTACAAGTGTGTTCAGATCAAAATATTGGTCGTTATAAGTGAACTCCCCTTCAATAAAAGAGTTAATTGTATTTAGTCTCTGCATACCATCAATAATTTCAAACGTCGTTGTTCCAAAGTTTTCTGTTTCTGCTAAAAGAATAAGCGGAACCGGAAGTCCCTTAACAATGGAATCAACAAATCTTTGCTTTTCTTCAATCGTCCAAATTAGTTTACGTTGATATCGTCTATTGACAAAGAATAGGTCACTTTTGTAGAAATTGAAAATTCGCTGGATGCTTTCATTTCTAATAGAAAGATCAGTTTGTGCTGAGTTTGGTATATTGTTCGCCATAGTTATATTGAATTTTTAATGTAACTTAATGTAAAATCAACTAAAGAATTACATAGCAATCTCTTCTGTCAGAACAGGTAAGGGCAATTCTATTCTACAAAATATTTCCTTAGACGCTCTCTTCTGTTTCAAATTCATCCGCTTTATCATTAATCCAAATCACTATTCACTATCACAATAGATTCCTGACAAAATCTGGAATTGTAACTAATCAGTTTCTTTAAAAATAGGTGTTATTAACAATTTGTTCTACGAAGTAAACAGGTTTGATGTTATAAATTTTTATTTTTCGTAAAAATGAGTACATATTAACAAAATTTGTTTTTAGCGTTTGATAAATAGGCGATTACGTTCTTTGATATATTGGATTTCAGGATTAGTTTCGTAGTATAGAATATGGAACCATCCGATAAAATAATCATTGAAGACCTCAAGCGCATCATTCTTATGCAGGCGCAAGAACTTGCTAAGATTCCTCTGCTGGTAGCAAGAATCGAAGCCCTTGAGCGCGAATTGACACAGTATAAAACCAGGAAGGACAGCAATAATAGCTCTTTGCCACCATCTAAGGATGAGAACAGACCCCCGCGGACCAGTAGTCTTAGAGAGAAGAGTGGTCGTAAGGCAGGTGGTCAACCTGGCCATGAAGGTAATACTTTGAAGATGACAGAGACTCCTGATGAGATTATTGACCATCGAGCATGCTTTTGTCCCGAATGCGGGAAAGATGTGAGCGATCATCCTTTTGAGTTTTATGGCAAGCGACAGGTTGTTGACATACCAGTTATTAAACCGATAGTTACAGAACACCGGGTTTACAGGTGCGTCTGCACCTGTGGAAAGGTAGTGGAAAGTGATTATCCTGATAATGTTGACCGGCCTGTTAAATACGGCCAGTGCATTGAATCTTTCATTGGTTATCTTAGTGTGAGGCAATACCTTCCTTTTAAAAGACTTCAGGAGATGCTTAATGATATCTTTTCTGTTGAGATAAGTGAGGGAGGTCTTCATTACTTGTTGAATCGGCTTGCCTCCAAGGGCACCGATGCCTACGAATTGATACGGCAGAATGTTTTGCGAAGCAGAGTTATCGGCACAGACGAAAC
>CAIPJU010001065.1 GCA_903865465.1 uncultured Bacteroidota bacterium | reverse complement strand
GTTCGTATACAAGGCAAGTTAAAACTCTTTGATAAGCTGTGCAGTTTTCAACCGAAATACTGTGCACTTTTCAAACGGTACTTACACATGAGATTGTATCACCGACAAATTATTAAACGATCAAATACATTTATTATGAGATTACAAACTGCAGAAAGGAAACAGGCAAAAATTAAAATAGGGATACAAGGTCCTTCAGGAAGTGGAAAAACCTATTCGTCTTTACTACTGGCATATGGGATGACCAACGACTGGGCCAAGATCGCAGTAATCGATACAGAGAATCATTCAGCTGATCTTTATGCCCATTTAGGTGGATTCAATGTGCTTGCTTTGGATAAACCCTTCACACCAGAACGATATATTGAAGCAATTGATATATGCGAAAAAGCATCTATTGAGGTAATCATTATAGACTCTATCTCGCATGAGTGGGAAGGCGCTGGTGGAATACTTGATATTCATGGTGCTATGATGGGGAATAGTTTTACCAACTGGGCTAAGGTCACACCCAGGCATAATGATTTCGTGGAGAAGATTTTACAATCTTCAAGTCATATAATTGCCAATATTCGCTCTAAACAGGATTATGTACTGAGTGAGAAGAACGGCAAGATGGTGCCTGAGAAAGTTGGACTTAAAGGAGTCACCAGGGAGAATATGGATTATGAACTGACCATCGTTTTTGATGTTGATATGAAACATCAAGCTACGGCATCGAAAGACCGCACTAATCTGTATATGGATAAACCATCATTCCTAATTACTGGAAAGACAGGTGAGCGGATCAAAAATTGGTGTGAATCTGGGAAATCATTAGAAAACGTTATTGACTTGATCAATCAGGCAAATACTGTTGATGAGCTTCGTAATATCCTGAAGCAATACCCTGAATACCGATCAACGATCGAGCCTTTAGCGATCCAACGACGCACACAATTAGAAAACCCTATCGTAGAACGCGTTAATTCATAATCTAATTTATCATGGAACTCAGACAAGTAAATGGCAGCCCGTTAAATGATCAGGCTGTTACAGTCATTGATTTTCCTTTGGAGGAAGAGTTAGTGGAAGAGGTAGAGGTTGAGGAAATCATCCTTGAAGATGCCGAAATAGCCGATGCTAAAAAATCTGCTGATCAGTTTATTCAAGCCAATACAATCCCAATTTCTCTTAAGCAATTAAAATCTGGATGCATTATTCCTGTATTTTCCAAAGATAACGAAAGTACAATCAGCCATACAGAGTTTATTGAAATCACCAATGAAGTGGCTTACCAGTTTTTCAAAGGTCAGGAGTTATTAATTCCATCGGTTCGCGTATCGCACTCGATAAAAGGTAGAATTCCTGAGGCGATGGGAAAACCTGCAAAAGAGTTAACAGAAACTGAGAAAACGCTCTATTTTGAACGAATGGCTTTTGTAATTGAGCTACCTGGCATAACTGAAACTGTAAGCGGAAATAGTTTATCCCTGACAATTGGTGGAGTAAGAGCCTACAACCATGAGAATCTTTACAACCGCAAGAGTGAAGAACGGTTTAAAGTATTTGTGGGCTTTAAAAACAAGGTATGCACTAATCTTTGCATCTTCACTGATGGAGCCTATAGGGAGATTAAAGCCAGGACACTTCATGAACTGGGACTAGGCATTTACAACATGTTAAGTAGCTTTGAACCCCAGAGACAACTTCAAATGCTCAAAAATTTCAGCAATTACCAGTTAACAGAACAACAGTTTGCCCATCTTCTGGGGAAAGCCAGACTCTATCAACATCTGCCGCCAAAATACAAAAAGGATTTGCAGCCATTTCCATTAAGTGATACGCAGGTTGGCATGGTTGCAAGGGAGTACTATATTGATGAATCCTTCAGCCGAAATGAAAATGGGAGTATTGATCTCTGGAAGTTGTATAACCTGTTTACCGGCGCTAACAAAAGCAGCTATATTGATTCATTCCT
>CAIPJU010001064.1 GCA_903865465.1 uncultured Bacteroidota bacterium | reverse complement strand
GCATGCTGACTTTGGCGGAGAGGTGGAGAGAGTTCTTAAAATGGCTGACGGTGTCTTACTTCTTGTTGACGCCCTCGAAGGTCCAATGCCACAGACAAGATTTGTTTTGGGCAAAGCTGTTGCTCTGGGGTTGAAACCTATTGTTGTTGTCAATAAGGTAGATAAAGAGAATTGCCGGCCCGACGAAGTTCAGCAGGATATTTTTGAGCTCATGTTCAACCTCGATGCTTCTGACGACCAGCTGAACTTTGCTACAGTTTTTGGTTCCTCGAAACATGGCTGGATGGGTCCCGACTGGAAAAAACCCGAAAATGATATAACTTTCCTTATGGATACTATCCTTAAGGAGATACCCGAACCTCCATATGTTGCCGGTACGGCACAGATGCAGGTTTCTTCGCTCGACTATTCCAGTTATGTGGGCCGAATTGCCATTGGACGTGTTTTCAGAGGCGATATAACCACTGGTATTGATTATACTCTTTGCAAAAGGGACGGAAAGGTAAAAAAAGTCAGGGTAAAGGAGTTATATGTATTTGAAGGTTTGGGAAGGCTCAAGACTGAAAGCGTCAGATGCGGTGACCTCTGTGCCGTTATTGGCCTCGATGATTTTGAGATCGGCGATACTCTTGCCGATCTTCTGGCTCCTGAAGCCTTGCAACGCATTGAGGTCGATGAGCCCACGATGAGCATGATCTTTACAATCAACAACTCGCCGCTTTTTGGTAAAGAGGGTAAATTTGTTACTTCAAGGCATTTAAGAACCCGGCTTACACGGGAAACCGAAAAGAACCTTGCTCTTAAGGTCGAAGAGACCACTTCGGAAGATACTTTTAACGTTTTTGGCCGGGGGATACTCCATCTTTCAATCCTGATTGAAACCATGCGCCGTGAAGGCTATGAGTTTCAGGTTGGAAAACCAAAGGTGATCTTAAAAGAGATAGATGGCGAAAAATGTGAACCATATGAGACCCTCTCAATTGACGTTCCTCCTGATTATTCAGGTAAGGCGATTGAACTGGTTACCCAGCGGAAAGGCGAAATGGTTACTATAGAACCCAAAGGTGATCTTATTCATCTTGAGTTTGATATCCCTTCGAGAGGATTAATAGGACTCCGAAATAATATGCTTACCGCTACGGCAGGGGAAGCTGTAATGCATCACAGGTTCAGGGCATACGACAAATATAAAGGTGATGACCTCATGCCAAAGCAAAATGGTTCACTGATCTCTCTCGACCAGGGGATGGCTACAGGCCATGCCATCGACCGGCTTCAGGACAGGGGAAGATTCTATATCGATCCGGGAGAACAGGTTTATCGTGGTCAGGTTATTGGCGAGAACAGTCGTTATGGTGATATTGAGGTGAATATTGTTAAGGGGAAAAAACTTACAAACATGAGAGCTTCAGGGTCAGATGAGGGACTTCGAATCGCACCCAAACTGAAATTTTCGCTTGAGGAGTCAATGGAACAGATTAAAGACGACGAGTATCTCGAAATAACCCCCTTAAGCTTGAGAATGAGAAAGGTACCTTCTTATAAGTTCGCCTGAGACAATTGCGGACTTGATATTAAGATTTCATAATGGGTTCTTATTTATATAGTTTATTATGAGACGTATATATGTCTTAGTTATATTTGTGCTTTACCTCTCATCTGTGTCGTTCGGACAAACAGTCGATTTTTCAGCTTTTGGAATTGATACAACTGGAAGCAAT
>CAIPJU010001063.1 GCA_903865465.1 uncultured Bacteroidota bacterium | reverse complement strand
TTCGTCGTATTAAATCCAACACTGTAGAACAAACTACCGAATCCGGCATAAACTAAAGGAATCTTCCAGTACTTCCTGTTGTAAATCTGTCCAAGTCCGGGAAAAACAACAGCGAGCATTGTAGCTCTCATTGGCTCTGCCCGGAAAGGGTTTCTTACCTTAGCAGCAACAGACACGGTATCCTGTGCCAAACTGATCTGCTCTATTGACAGAAGGCACAGAAAAAGAATAATGACTATTTTTTGAAAATTCCTCAAAACAAGAATAAACCGGTTTTATCGTACGTAACCTGCAATAACGCGCTAAAGATAATTATTTTCAGGAGTTAAGGCGGTCAAATACTCCCAAAATGCGCTCCATCTCTTCCTGGTTATCAAATTGAAAAACGATCTTACCCTTTCCATTCTCATTAATCCGGAAGTTTACCTTCGTGGAAAATATCTGGTGCAGATGATCCGACAACTGTGAGAAGTCATCATTGATCCTCTTTTTCTTTTCAATTTTATCCTGATCTTTTGTCTTATCAGTCTGCATATGCCTGACAAGCTCTTCAGCCTGCCTTACAGAGAGTTCGCCATCGATAATCTGGTAATAAAGATTAATCTGTTTTTTTGGATCTTCTATATTTATTAGAGTACGGGCATGACCCATCATAAGTTGTTTTTTCCTGATGCCGAGTTGAATTTCAGCGGGAAGTCGTAGAAGACGGAGATAATTAGCTACGGTAGACCTTTGTTTTCCTACCCTGTCGCTGAGTTGTTCCTGTGTTAGTTTACACTCTTCGATGAGCCTTTGAAAACTTATTGCAACCTCTACAGCATCAAGGTCCTCACGCTGAATATTCTCAACAAGAGCCAGTTCGAGCATAGCCTGATCGTCGGCAGTCCTTATAAAGGCAGGTACATGTGTAAGGCCCGCAAGACGGGCAGCCCTTAACCTTCTTTCTCCCGCTATAAGCTGGTATTTCCCGCTGCCATTTTCACGGACAGTAAGAGGTTGTACAACACCAAGTTTCCTGATCGACATTGCAAGCTCTTCAAGAGCCTGCTCATCGAAGGTACTTCTGGGCTGAAAAGGATTTGCTTCAATCGAATCGACCGAAATATCAGAATTCGCTTCTACTTTCTTCTCCAGAACTTCTTTCTCTACTCCTTCTATCAATGCACCAAGACCTCTTCCCAATGCACTTTTCTTTGGCATATTCATCGAAATTACCTGTATCTTATAAGTTAAAACTACTGCTGATCTACTCTTACTCCCTGTTTCTCAATAAGTTCCGAAGCCAGATTGAGGTAATTCACAGTGCCTCTCGAATCAGCATCATAGAGTATTGCCGGCTGACCGAAACTGGGAGCTTCCGAGAGTTTGATATTTCTCTGAATGACAGTCTTGAAAACCATCTGCTGGAAATGCTTATTAACCTCTTCTGCAACCTGATTCGATAACCTCAGACGAGCATCAAACATAGTCAGCAAGAATCCTTCAATCTCAAGTTCGGGATTCAGGTTTTGCTGAATTATTTTAATTGTATTTAAAAGTTTTCCCAGTCCTTCGAGTGCAAAATACTCGCACTGAACGGGTATTATCACTGAATCAGCGGCTGTGAGTGCATTTACTGTCAGAAGGCCAAGTGATGGAGAACAATCGATAAGAATGTAATCATATTCTTCCCTTATTTTAAGAAGAACACCTTTCAGGATTTTTTCCCTCTCCTCTCTTTCAAGCATCTCAATCTCAGCACCAACGAGGTCGATATTGGAAGGGATTATAGAAAGGTTTTCTACTCCGCCTGCCATGATGGCTGCCGAAGGTTCCTTATTGTCAATAAGGCAATCATATATAGTAGATCTGATCTGTCGAGTGTCAATACCTATACCAGAAGTGGCATTTGCCTGAGGATCAGCGTCAACTATGAGCACTTTTTTTTCCAACGCTGCAAGGCTGGCTGCCAGATTTATTGCAGTTGTTGTCTTTCCTACTCCACCCTTCTGATTCGCTATCGCTATTATTCTTCCCATTTTTCAAATATTGATTTTACACTTTATTTCGAGTTCCAAATTTACTATTTATGTATCAGCCCTGCCGGCACTCAAAGATGTAATTGTAAACATTTTTTTCATGGTTATCAACATCTTATTAACATAAAATATCAGGGACTCTTTTTGCATTATTTTGATTATATGCTAATTAACCTTAGGGTTTATTATTTTTGCAAGAATAAAAATATGATATCGAAAGGCTTATTGTAATAGTTGTCATTTTATTTTCATCTTTGTCGGAGTAACAAAATAACCTTGACATGGACCAACACTCCGACCTGAAAGAATATCTTGTAATTGTCAACCCAAATGCCGGAAACGGAAAGGGAAAAAAGGATTGGGCTAAGATCGAATCGCTACTTACCAGGGCAGGCATAGTTTACGAGGCTAAATTTACAAGGGCAAAAGAGGAGGCCATATCCCTGGCAACTGAAGGAATTGCTGCCGGATTCAGGAAGATAGTCACCATTGGAGGCGACGGTACTTTGAATGAGGTATTAAACGGAGTACTTGGAAACAACATCTGTCCTGCCGTAGAAATAACACTTGGACTAATCCCTGTCGGAACAGGAAACGATTGGGGGAGAATGTTTGGCATACCTGAAGATTATGAAAAAGCAATCAATATCATAAAGGAAAACAAACAGATGGCTCACGATGCCGGTTTTGTAAGTTTTTACAACGGTCCTGTTGCCGGCAGGAGGTATTTTATAAATATAGCAGGACTTGGTTTTGAGTCTGTAGTTGTCAGAAGAACCAACTACCAGAAAGATCACGGAAGAGGTGGCAAACTGATCTATTTTTATAACCTGCTTTTAAGCCTTATTTCATATAAAAATACTAAGGCGGCAGTGGTTATCGACGGGAAAAATATAGATGCTGAATTGTTTTCATTGAATGTCGGTAATGGAAAATACTGTGGCGGAGGTATGCGGCAGACACCTGATGCCATTCCCTATGACGGATTACTCGATGTAACTATTATAGGGAATATTGGTAAAATTGAGATAATCAGGAAACTGCATATCCTTTATGATGGAACAATCCTTAGACATCCGAAAATTAAGGGATTCAGATGCAGTCAGGTTAAAGTAAGCTCCGATAAAACTCTTTATGTTGAAGCTGACGGGGAATCGCTTGGCCATACACCGGCAGAATTTGGAATTATTCCATCGGCAATAAATATTATTTACGGCGAAAAGCTTATCTGACAACAACTATCTCGTAGAGGTGGGGCCAGTTTTTACCGGTCACAAATATTCTGTCGCCCTGCTTATCGAAGGCAATGCCATTCAGGACATCTGTATCTACCTCTCTTTCTTTTTCCGGAAGGAGTCCCTTTAAATCAACATATCCAAGAATCTTGCCACTGGCAGGTTCGATACGCGCTATCATATCGGTCATCCAGATATTAGCCCAGATCTCACCCTTTATATATTCAAGTTCATTAAGCTTCTCGACCTTCCGTTCATTATCATAAACCTCAATTTCAGATACTTCTGTAAACATCTCCGCTTCATGAAAACTTATGATATTGCTTCCGTCGCTCATGGCAATTTTATCATCAACAGTTGTTAGTCCCCACCCTTCGGTTTGATAATTTATTTTGTTGAGGACATTAAAAGTGGCCTTGTCATAAATAAATCCTATTTTATCTTCCCAGGTAACCTCGTAGATCCGGTTCTTATAAATAGCGATTCCTTCTCCGAACAGCGAAGCATCGAGGTTATGCTGTCTGATAACCTTTCCTGTGGCAAGTTCGACTTCCCTTAGGGTGGAGCTCCCTTTCTGCCCTGTGCCTTCAAATAAATTTCCGCCGTCGTAAACAAGTCCCTGTGTGAAAGCACCCCTGTCGTGAGGATAGGTATGAATAACCTTATAACCATACTTTACAGGAACAACATCGGAGTAGATTATCATGAACCTGGTAATTGGATTTGACTGTGCTCCCTGGCTGAAGGCAATTACCTTTATTGATTTCCTGCCTGTTTCCTTTGTCGTGGTTCCGGGTAGAATATATTCCCATGGAGCTGATCTGAGAGAGGTAATATAATTACTATCGAAATAAATTTTTACAGAATCGGGGCTTTTCCCCTTTTCGGTGGCTTCGAGTATTATTTTTATTGATTCGTGAAGCCTGAAACCTGCATTTTCTTCAGGCGATATCATTTTAATAAGTGTACCTGGACGCTCAGCATCAGCAGTTGCAGGTGCCGGAGCCTGATTCCCTGAAGGTTTTTCCGATCTCCCGGCACAGGAAGAAAGTGAAGCCACAGCTGCCACCAGAAGCAATAATATCGAGTATTTTATCTTTTCAGCTTTCATTTGTGCCTGATTTGCCCAGTAATAACCTTTTTACAAATTTCCCTCCCGAAGAGCTCCTTTTGCCCGATTCTTTTGGCTGCGGCTCGCTTTGGAAAATCATGTGCCAGATCTCGCCCCATCCGGGAAATCCTCCGATGTTCCTGTCATCAATATAGATATCAGCATTGATTTTCCTGCTGATTGTTTCATCAAAAACCTCTTCAGGATAATTCTTGTTGACAGCATAAAACTCAATTCCGTTTTTCCTGCAAAACTCAACAGCTTCATCAAGCTCACGGCCTGCCCTGAAAGTCCAGAGAATCAGGTTAGCTCCTTTTTTTTCGAGCTCTTTAAGAGTTAAAAATGCGAAAAGTTTCTCCTTGCCTATCCCGGGGTAGACGTGGTCCACTATTGTACCGTCAAAATCGACGGCAATCTTCATGTTTTTAAGATCGGTCATTCACTATGTTATTAATATTGCAAATCTAATAATAAAAGACAGAAGAATTTCTTACTTTTGCTACCCTTCATGATTTTATGATCGCTTCGTTATGACGAAATTCATTCCAAACACAATCACATCTTTAAATCTTGCAGCAGGATTTTTCGCAATTATTTATGCAGCAGGGGGAGATCCTGTTACCGCTTCGTGGCTGATACTTGCTGCTATGGTATTCGATTTCCTTGATGGCTTCTCGGCCCGGGCGCTTAAAGCCTATTCCGATATTGGAAAAGAACTCGACAGTCTGGCCGACATTGTAAGCTTTGGCGTAGCACCTGCTGTTATCATTTATCAGCAGATTTACAGCCTGACAGTTCTCGAATCAAGCGGTTTATCAATTGCCGAGAGTTCAGGAGCCGGAATTCTGCCATTTATCGCTGCAATAATGCCTGTCTGTGCTGCTCTCAGGCTTGCTGTATTCAACCTCGACACTACCCAGACCACCTCCTTCAGGGGACTTCCGACACCTGCAAACGCACTTGTTGTCGTATCACTCATTCTCTCGGAATATCTTTCAGGTTCAAAAGCAGTATCCTATATAAACTCTTCACCGGTAATTCTTGTCATACTCACCCTGGTACTCTCACTGTTCATGGTATCGCGTGTTCCGCTTCTCTCGCTCAAATTCCACGATCTTAAATTAAAGGGGAATGAAGGAAGGTTTCTTCTGGCAGGAATGATAGTAGTTTCGTTTGCAGTTTTGAGGCTAAACGCCATTCCGCTTGTAATACCTGTATATATTGCCGCATCGCTGATCTCCCTTCTGTTCAAAAAACCCGCTGTCGGGTAAATTGTTACTTCAGGGATATAAGTGTTCTAAAATTAACTTTCTGATTCTGGTGTTAAAACCTGATTGTCAGCATGTTGTGCAAATCAGCCGGAATGAAAATCATCTATTTCTGTGATTCTTTAAGATGATCCAGAACGTATTCACTCCTCTGATGGTCATTGTCATACCTGGTCTTTAGAAAATCCTGGAAAAAGAATATTCTAAGTATGGCAAACATGATAAACAACTTGATTATTATTATCAACCATACATTCTTTCCCCATCCCGACATATTTTTGAAACCGTCAAAATAGAACAAAGTAACTTTCCTGATTGCCGATCGGATACGGTTCATTGCAAGGTTTTTGAATATATCAAAGTTTTAAAGAGGACTTAAGCTTATTCATTATGATGTTCATTCCCCTTCTTTTCAGGATCCCTTAATGAAAATATTCTGCTGTTATCCATATTTTCATTTGAAAGGCCTGAGGTAATCTTCTGTATAGGTTTGAATCCATAAAAAAACTCACGTGCAAGAACCCTTAAAACCGTATATGCTGGTATACCCAGAATCATCCCGGGAATTCCGGCTGCGAAACCAGAAGCAAGAACGACTATAAATATTTCAAGAGGATGGGCCTTTACACTGTTCGAGAAGATAACCGGTTGAAAAACAACATTATCTATGATGTGAGTTATTCCCTCAACTATAATCATGTAGGTAACAAGGGGAACAACAACAAGGTTAAAATCCTGATTTATATGTGATGCCACCCCCATGGTAATTGCAATGAACAATCCGATCCATGGTCCAACATAAGGTATTACATTCAGGATCCCAAGAATCAGCCCCATCACAAGGGCTTGTTGAAAATCAATACCCACTATCGTCATTCCTGTTGTAACGAGAATCATAATACAGGTGCTCTGTATCACTATACCGATGAAATATCTTGTCAGTAGTCTCTTTATCGAATAAAGGGCTCTTGTCACATTATCAACATATTTATCGGGGACCCACATCAATATCGATTCAAAGAAAAGATGCTGGTCTTTAAGGAAAAAGAAGGTTATGAATGTTATCGAAAAAACAGCAATGACAATGTTCCCGAGAATGCTGAATAGAGAACCGATAAAATT
>CAIPJU010001062.1 GCA_903865465.1 uncultured Bacteroidota bacterium | reverse complement strand
GTACGCGGATAATTTATGTTGGATTTACCTATTCTTTTGGAAACCAAAAGAAAAAAGAGCTTGAATACGATAACAGGCTTTAATATTTAATATTTGATTTTAGACTTTAATAGTAAATTTTATTTATACACCTTTTAATTTTAATGAAATGAAAAAGTTATTTATTTTAACAATTTGTGTGGCTTTCTTCGCTGTTTACTCTGCCCAGGCTCAGGAAAAATCGAAAAAAATTGAAGTTCCGGCTGTCGTCAAATCAGCATTTGAAGTTAAGTATCCGAAGGCAGAAAAGGTTAGCTGGGGTCTTGAAAAGCAGGGCGAATATGAAGCTGAATTCGTTCTCAATGGCATTGAATCTTCTGCTAATTTTGATTCAAAGGGGCAATTCATGGAATTTGAAACTGAAATCAAAGAAAGTGACCTTCCTCAGGTTATTAAATCTACTCTTGCAAAAGATTATGCCGGGTATAAAATTGGTGATGTGTCAAAGTCAACAAATGTGAAAGGAGTTGTAAATTATGAAATGGATGCACTAAAAGGCAAAGACAAATTTGAAATATCTTTCGATGCCAGTGGGAAGCTTCTTAATAAGAAGGTAGCAAAAGAGGAGGATGAGGAGAATGACAAAAAATAACAACCCTTATAGTTATTTGTTATGTAATTAAACTATTTGGCAATTATCCGGAATAAATAGTTAGATCAATTGGTCTAAATCATATAAATTTTAAATCTATAGGAATGAAAAAAACAATTTTTGTAATTGCAGGACTTATCCTGTCATTGTTTGGTCTAAACGGCCAGAACTATAAGATTGCCCAGCGGATACATCTTGATGGAGATGGTGGTTGGGATTACCTGAATGCGGATGATGCAACTGGCATGCTATACGTTTCTCACGGTAAAATGGTAAATGTTGTAGATATGAGTACCGGCAAAAGTGTTGCCACAATAACAGATGTTAATGGCGTCCATGGTATAGCAATAGCCCCGGAATTTAATAAGGGATTTATCACTAATGGTCCTGACAGCAATGTAACAGTATTCAGTACCAAAGATTACAGTGTCATTGAAAAAGTAAAAGTAACAGGGAAAGGTCCGGATGCAATAATCTATGAGCCATTTACCAGGAGCATTATTACCTGGAACGGACGGACCTCAAACGCCACTGTAATAGATGCAAAAACAGACAAAGTTATTCAAACAATCCCGCTTGCAGGAAAACCTGAAGCTGCGGTGAGTGACGGAAAGGGTAAAGTGTTTGTAAACATTGAAGACAAGAGTGAAGTCTGCATGATCAATGTAAAAACATGGAAAGTTGAACAGACATGGTCAATTGCTCCTGGTGAAGAACCAAGTGGTCTGGCTCTTGATAATGAAACTCATCGCCTCTTCAGTGCTACAAGTAAGTTAATGGTGGTTCTTGATGCAGAAACAGGAAAGGTAATCACAACTCTTCCTACCGGAGATCGGGTTGATGGAGCAGGCTTTGACCCGATACTGAAAAGAGCTTATAGTTCCTGTGGAGAAGGTTTATTAACAGTTATTCAGGAAGAAAACAAAGATTCTTTTAAGGTAATTGCTAATGTTCCCACCCAGGCAGGAGCAAAAACTATCTCAGTAAGCCAGAAAACGCATAAAATTTACTTATCAACCGCTGAATTTGGACCTACACCTGAGAAAACAGCCGAAAACCCCAGACCACGCCCGACAGTGAAACCTGGTACATTTACAATTCTGGTTGTTGAACCAGGAAAATAGGTTCAGAGTAATTTCAGTATTTAATTGTTCTAATTAGAACTGATTATAAGGTAATCCATTCATTCGGGTTAATTACCAGTTGGATCAATAAAAAGAGCGGGAGCGGGAACCTGCCGGCAGGCAGATGAGAGCAACCGCTTTTTTTATTCTCACACTCAGATTCAGTTCTGTTCTACCCCTTTGGACAGTTAGCCTTGTTAACAGGAACTTAAGAGCTTAATTTGAATGCTCACATAT
>CAIPJU010001061.1 GCA_903865465.1 uncultured Bacteroidota bacterium | reverse complement strand
GCCTGAGCCCTCTGAAAGGCTTAACTATCGCCATAATAAATCTATAGATTACTACTTGTTCACTTTAAATTTCTCACTCCCGGTAGCGAAATAATCAGCTATCTGGCGGGCTGCAGCAACTCCTGAATTGATATTGGCTTCTTCGGTCTGGGCACCCATCTTCTTGGCAGTGAAGATGAATTTCCCTTTATACTTCTCTTCAAAAATTGCTTTACAGTCAGGTTCTACATCGGAGAGGTAAGCAAAGTCTTTCCTTTCTTCATAGATTTTAAGCAGAGCTTCCTCATTAATAACTTCCTTTCGGGCAGTATTAACCAGGACTGCGTTTTCAGGCATTTTCTTCAAAAGATCATATCCGATCGACTTTTTGGTCTTGTCGTTTGCCGGCATATGAAGTGAAATATACTGGCTGGCTGTATAGAGTTCTTCAACAGTAGCACAAGGTGTTACTCCATTCTTAGCGATCTCTTCGGCGCTGACAAAAGGGTCAAAGGCATAAACCTTCATTCCGAATCCTTTTGCAATGTCAGCAACATATTTACCTACATTACCGAAGGCATGAATCCCAATTGTTTTTCCTCTCAGTTCGCTTCCCGATTTACCACTGAATCCGCTGCGTGCCTGGAAAAGCATCATTTCAAATGCCAGCTCAGCAACTGCATTGGAATTCTGACCCGGGGTGTTCATGGCAACAACATTATGTGCTGTACATGCAGCCAGATCGAGGTTATCATAACCTGCACCGGCACGCACCACTATCTTTAACTTTTTGGCAGCATCAAGAACTTCGGCTGTAACCAGGTCGCTTCTTACAATCATTGCATCAGCATCGGCAGCTACAGCAAGGAGTTCCGAAACATTCTTGTAGTTTTCAAGCAAAACAAGCTCATGACCGGCAGCATCAGTAACCTCACGAATAAGTTTGATGGCAACTGGAGCGAACGCTTTTTCTGTGGCAACGAGTATTTTCATAGCTGGTTAATTTTCAATTAATTTTTCGATTCAAATTCTTTCATAGCATTTACAAGAACTTCAACACTTTCGCGGGGGAGAGCATTATATGTCGAAGCACGGAAACCGCCAACAGAACGGTGTCCTTCGATACCAAGTATTCCCAATGACTTTGCATAATCGCCAAATGGTTTCTCAAGTTCCTTAAAGTTCTCAGACATTACAAAGCAAATATTCATAAGTGATCTGTCTTCAGCATCGGGGATAGTCGGAACAAACATTTTATTCCTGTCAATTTCGTCATAAAGGAGCTGAGCCTTTTCGACATTTTTCTTCTGCATTGCTTTAATGCCGCCAAGTTCTTTAAGCCATCTAAGAGTCTGCTGAGCTGCGAAAACAGCGAATACAGGAGGAGTATTGAACATTGATTCACCTTTTATATGAATCCTGTAATCAAGCATTGAGGGTATTGGCCGTGTTACTTTGCCGAGTACATCCTCCTTTACAATCACGAAGGCAACTCCGGCAGGTGCAAGGTTCTTCTGGGCACCTCCGTAGATAATTGAATATTTGGAGACATCAACAGGCCTGCTGAAGATATCAGATGACATGTCAGCAACCAGGGGAATCTTAACGTCAGGGTCTTTTTTAAGCTCTGTTCCAAATATGGTATTATTTGTGGTAATATGGATATAATCAGCATCTTCGGGAATAGTATATGCCTTCGGAATATAGTTGAAATTCTTATCCTTCGATGATGCAACTTCTACAACTTCTCCGAAAAGTTTTGCCTCTTTAAGTGCCTTGCTGGCCCATTCGCCTGTGTTGAGGTAGGCAGCCTTTTTATTCATGAGGTTCATGGGAACCATGGCAAACTGCAGGCTTGCACCACCGCCAAGGAATAATACCTGGTAGCCTGATGGAATCTCAAGCAACTCCTTAAACAGGGAAACAGTATCGTTCATGCAGGCAACGAATTCCTTGCTGCGATGTGATATTTCAAGAATAGATAAACCTGTTCCGGCAAAATCTTTAATCCCTTCAATGGTTTTGTCAATAGTGTATTGCGGCAGTATTGACGGGCCTGCATAAAAGTTGTGTTTTTTCATGATGAAGATATTACGGTTAATAAATGAAATTTTCCAATAGCTTTCCGGGCAAAAATATATAAAAAAAAGTCACTATTGTTAATTAATTAACACTAATTTGATGAATTTATAACATATTTTCAACAAGAAGGCCGTTTTTCATTACGGGTATGCTTTTTGTAAAGTCGCTGGTAAGACAAAACGTTATACAGTCGTCCAGGTTTTTATCTCTCAGTCGTGTTCTTTGAGCTGCTTTTTCGATATAAGAATTAATGTCAGGACGGGCCAGTGACCAAAGATCCATGGCGGCCCAGGTTGAATCACAAATTGAACTATACAAAGTGCTTTCAATCAGTCTTTGAGCTATAGCGCCGGCGCAGACCGTGTCCTCAAGGTTAAACTTGTTTTTCCATCCTGCACAAAAAAGCAGGACATCACGGTCCGATTTAATAAGCCATTCAGAGAGGGCAGTTAAGTTGAGAAAGGAGCCTATGGCAGTCATAAAGCCTGCGGAAGCGAGTCCGATAATACCAGTACCATTGGTTGTACTGTAAACAATGGTTTTCCCTTCAACCTTTTCTTTTGTAAAATTAAAAGGTGAATTTCCAAAGTCAGCAAAGTCGAGAACAAAACCATCACGTTCAGCAGCAACCAGATAACCTCTGTTCTTATATTCTCTGGCAACTTCCGCCTCTCCTACCGGTATTATTTCTGCAGCTCCGTTGGCAAAAGCAGTAACAATAGCAGAAGAGGCCCTCAGAACATCTAATACAACAATTATTGAATCTGAGTGAGTCGCAGGTTCGAAGAGCGCCGGTGAAAAACAGGTCTCCAGTTTTCGTTTCGCCATATCAGGCTTTTTTGTAAATAGGCAGCGTTACCACCGATGCTCTGAGATCTTTATTCCTTATCCTTATAAATATTTCAGTGTCTGGTCTCCAGTATCCTTTTGAAAGATAAGCAAGGCCAATGCCCTGTTTCATCATAGGCGACATTGTTCCGGAGGTGACCTCTCCTATAATTTCTCCCTTACTGTTTACAACTTCATAGTGCTGGCGCGGGATGCCACGTTCAAGCATTACAAAACCACAGAGCTTGCGATCAGTTCCGTGTTCTTTTTGTTCGGAAAGCAATTCCTGGTCAATGAATTCTTTGCCCGATGCAAATTTGGTTATCCATCCAAGACCGGCTTCAATAGGGGAAGTGGTATCATCGATATCGTTCCCGTACAGGCAGAATCCCATTTCAAGACGTAATGTATCGCGGGCACCTAGGCCGGTCGGACGCAGATTGATCTCCTCCCCTGCTTCAAAAATTGCCTTCCACAATACTGCAGCATCCTCATTTTTAACATATACTTCGCAACCGCCTGCCCCTGTATAGCCGGTAGTAGAAAAGATAACATCGTCGATGCCAGCTAATCTGAGAATCCTGAAAGTATAGAATTCCATATCCATAACCAGGGTGTCGGTAAGCTTTTGCATGATTTTTAATGCAAGGGGACCCTGAACGGCAAGCTGAGCAAACTCATCGGATGCATTAATAAGATCCTTTCCTATTACCAGACCAAAAGATCCGGCATTATTTACACACCAGTTCCAGTCCTTTTCGATATTTGCTGCGTTTACAACAAGAAGATATTTTTCTGCATTAAACCTATAAACCAGTATATCGTCGACGATTCCACCCTTACCGTTAGGAAAACATGAGTACTGAACCTTTCCGTCAACGAGAACAGCAACATCATTG
>CAIPJU010001060.1 GCA_903865465.1 uncultured Bacteroidota bacterium | reverse complement strand
TATTGATCAGGGTAAAAATGCCGCAATCTTTTCAGGAAATACAATGTGGTGGCAGGTAAGATATAATGAAGATAAGACACAACTCATATGTTATAAAAATGCGAATTTGGATCCCATCCTGGATGTATTGTTGAAAACCGATAACTGGACAATGGATCCTTTTTTGCAATATCCTACAATGAATAGTATTGGTGCTGATTACATGCATGGCGGTTATGGAATCCGCTACAAGGATAATGGCTGGGATGGTTATAAAATTGTTCTGCCAAATTCCCCTCTGTTAAATGGCACTAATTTGCAGAAGGGAGATATTATCTCATGTCCCACCCATGAATATGACGGAGCACCAATAAGCGGTTTTGATCTGAATGGAATTCCTGTAATTGACAACAGCAAACTTAATTTTTTTAAAATTGAACTAATTGGCTTTTACCATGCCAGCAGAAACGGAAAAACAGAAACTGTTCCTACATTCATTGTTTTCCAAAAAACTCCGGCTTCGGGTATAATTGTAAATACAGCGAGTACGAACTGGTGCAGTAGCAATGCCTTTAATGGCCGCGATGGAATAAAGATAAAAACGATTACAGCCAACATTATTAATATGTTACAAAATGGGGAAAATGTCTTCAGTCAATAGAAGATCAAATTTTGAACTAAAAGTCTGCTCCGAAAAGCCTTTTTTACCCTTAAATACCCTAAAGGGAACTTTTAAATTTTCTGATTTTCAATTGTCCCCTTCATGGGTCGGAGGTAAGAACAATTGAAAACAAAAACTATTACTTTTCGGAGTGGATTCAACTAATAATTTCACTGATAATCTGAGTATTTCTATCATTTCAGAAAACCGGACCTCCGTCAGCTTTAAATATTTCTCCCGCTTTTATCTATTTTATCACTGGCATCATCTGCCCGACATTAACTCCTAAGAAAGTAAGCCAAACACAGGTTTCCGCGTATTAACAAAACATTAACTGTTTAAATATGAACTAATTGTACCGCCTCATGTTTTCTTTTCCAATAACAATTATTATGAAAATGATAGTTGATTCCAGAAGAAGATTTTCAGCAGGCTTGTTTGCACTTTTCATCAAGCTGAATGGCTTGTAAGCTTGTACGAAAGCATCAGATTCACCGGCTCTTAATGAAGTCTTTATTCAGAATATGGCATTTAATCCGGGTACTATTACAGCAACAGCTAATACAACCATAACCTGGACTAATAAAGATGTAGTGGCGCATACGGTAACCAGCACAGCAGGATTATTCGATAGCGGGACAATAAATTCCAACGGTACCTATAGCCATCTGTTCAGTAAGGCAGGAACTTTCCCCTATAAATGTACGATACATTCAGGCATGAATGCCACAGTAATTGTAAATTAAAGCAAAAAGCAAGTTATTTATTAACAGCACCTTTTATTACGTAAATCAGTGTTTAGATTTTTGAATCAGGTAACATTCAGAAGTATAAAGAGATCGAAGAGGAACCAGGAAGATCAGGGATTATCAGAAATCTCTATGAAATTAAAAGGCAGATTTAAAGTCGAGGAAAAGAATTCTCCGTCTTCGTACATACTCTGGTCATCTTCATGGTAGTACCAGTTTATCACGAACTTTTTGTGATTCTCAATATGAAGGTCAGCTATGTTGCCAATTAAACTGAAGAGGCTCTTTATACCGGCACTGTTAATATACTCAAGACATATTTCAACACTTGTGCTTGTAGCCTGATTTTTGATATATTGTGCGATCCATTCTTCAATCGGGGAAAAGAAATCCTTTGTGTTTGAAGAAAATAACCTCCCTGTTAAGCGGATAATCCCCTCCGGATCAAGAAAAACTTCGGGAGTGGTTTCAGTAGCTGTTATTATTTTCTGATCGACGTACAAAATATTATCTTTTAAAGAGTTGCTATCCTGGATTTGTATTCTTTATTATGCAAAAGTCAGTTTATCATATTTCCGAATATAAAAACCTCATCTAATCTGCAGCTCCCAAATTTACTAATTCCTAACCAGAAATAGCAATATGCAAAAATAAATAAAACTCTTAAAACTTATCCAAATCATAATTAAACCTGAATTTTTTGTTTGCAGCAAGCAAAATTTCTTTGCAACAGCACTTAAAAATGATCCTTTATACATCCAGATTAAGGCCATTAATCCACTCGCTTATGAAAGTTGCAAGCTCTTCCCAATCGGGTTGCAGGCAAATATAATGTGTTCTCCCGGCAAAGATCCTGAAACTAATCACACTTTGTTTATCAGTGTAGGCCTCAAAATTCTTCCTGTTTAGTGAGTAAGGAATGATATTGTCTTTTTCACCGGCAATAATCAACAATGGATTATGGGCTTTTTTAAAATCAATCCTGCCCTCCCTGCCCGTACTGCTTCTAGGGATATTTCTGCTTTCAGGAACAACAAATTTTTTGAACTCTGTCTCTGTTTCATCTAAAGAAAATGTATTACAAAAAGCATAATTAAACCATTTTACCGATGGCAGAAAAACAGAATTACCTCTAAATGGATTTATTGTCGTTAGATTTGCCTTTAGAAAACTCCATTTAAGGCTAAAAATTCCTTCAGGAGGTGCAGGGTCAATAGATACCCCTGCAAGGCCTTTCCCTAATTCAATTAGTTTCTGCACTGCCAGTCCTCCAATGGAATGTCCGATCAGGATTGGCTTTTCGGGCAATTTATCTATGAATTCTGATAGACTATCAATAACTTGTCCAAATCTGAGATTCCCTAAGGCCGGATTAATATTTTCCCTAAGAGCGGAGGGATCTCCATCGTGGAAGGGATATGCCGGAGCATAACACCTGTAACCCTTTGATTCAAAAAAATTAATCCACGATGCCCAACTTATCGGATTCATGAATAATCCATGAATAAAGACAATGGTTTTTGACGGCTTACTACTCTTCATAGAGAATAATATTTATATCTGTTGGTACTGCTTCTTAACTCAATTCAATAATTCTTGTTACCATCTGTATCAATATCCAATTGTATGAATCTCTCGATTTTCGTTTAATGCTCATTCGATACATTAACAAACAATAGATATAAAATGTTGATTAATTTTATTTTATAGTGTAAAATGGAAACTGTTGTGCTGCAAAATAATCTTAGGCTTGAGGCTTTATGGAAAACCAGCTCAAAATGAAACTGACGGATCAGAACTTCAAAATCTTGTTATCGTGAAGCGGGATTATTAACATCTATTCAGTCAATTACAAAAAGATTGAATCTGTGAATCCGAACAAAGTTTATTCTGGTATGTTATCACGAAATAACATCAGTGACCTTCATTTAGCAGGCTTTGATTATTTACTAAAAAACTTATCCATGAAAACATTATAAGTAAGATAATTGATCAGCTGGTTATAGCAGAGTCAATATAAAACGACTTAATTAACTATTCATTTAAAATTCATTAAGTCAGCTCATATCCTCACCCTTTTCTAAAG
>CAIPJU010001059.1 GCA_903865465.1 uncultured Bacteroidota bacterium | reverse complement strand
GTAAAAAATCTTAACACTATCGGCACCGGCAAGTTTTCCTTTTACAGTATAATGAGGCCCTGATGAGCAGGAAGCAACAAAAACCGTAAGAGCAATGGTATAAAAAATGTTTTTCATAATTCTTTTGGTAATAAATTAAATATAAGATCAACGAGCGGCAAATATATGAATTATTGTTCATCGGGCTTAGCCCTTCAAATATTTATCAAGAAGTATCAGAGCAGCGTTATATGATGTTATTGTTCCATCGTATAGTTGTCGTTCAATTCCAGGTAGCATCGCCTTTACCTCTTCTTTATTATAGAAGGAGCTTTTCAGGTAGTCAATAATAGTATTGTGCATCCTCACCACAGCCTGCTTTTTCCTGTGTTCTTCAAAATATCCTGATTGCCTGGTTATATTCACATATGAGATCACAATTCTGAAAATCTCCTCAATACCCTTATCGGTAAGGGCTGAGCATGTCATAACGCTTGGGATCCACTCTGAGGGTTTAGGTGGGAAAAGACGAAGTGTATTTCCAAGAAGTGTTTTTGCTGCATCGGCATTGAGTTTATTCGAACCATCGGCTTTATTAATTGCAATCAGATCGGCCATCTCTAATATTCCTCTCTTTATGCCCTGCAGTTCGTCGCCTGCTCCGCCTAACATCAGAAGAAGGAAAAAGTCAACCATTGAATGGACAGCAGTTTCAGATTGTCCCACTCCCACTGTCTCCACTATAATTGTATCGAAGCCTGCTGCTTCACATAATATTATTATCTCCCTGGTCTTTCGGGCAACTCCTCCCAGGGTTCCAGCCGATGGTGAAGGCCGGATGAAAGCATTAGGATGAATACTTAACTGCTCCATCCGTGTTTTATCACCCAGGATACTTCCACCTGTATGTTCACTGCTGGGGTCAATGGCTAAAACAGCCAGTTTTCGACCTTCGCCAACAATATGAAGGCCAAATGTTTCAATAAAGGTACTTTTCCCTGCTCCGGGAACACCCGTGATGCCGATACGCAGGGAATGGGAACTGTGAGGAAGGCATTTCCCGATTATTGCCTGTGCCATTTCATAATGTTCAGCCAATGAACTTTCAACCAGGGTAATGGCCTGACTCAGAATAGTCATATTGCCTGCCAGGATGCCTTCAGTAAATTCATCAGGAGTATACCTCTTTCTTTTTTTCCAGCGCGATGAGGAAAGCATATCCGGATTAACATTGGGAGGCTGAGAGACTCCTTCCTGAATCTTCAGAGCACTGTTATATTCTTTCTCTTTTTTCATCGGCCGGCTAAGATATAGCAAAAATAACAAAAGGGCATCAGATATTCTCCGGTGCCCTTTTCAAAATCAAATATAAATGATCTATACTTAACTTTATCTATTTTACCACATTCGGCTGCTCAACGTCGGCATTAAGCATCAGAACAACCTGTGAATTCTGGGGATCATTGGAATAAACATAGATTGCCTTTGTTACTTTTCCGCTATATGAACCAGATGAGAAAGTGGCTTTTATTGAGCCTGACTCGCCTGGTTTAATTGGAGCTCCCTGAATTCCCTGCTGTACTGCCGTACATCCGCACGATGCACGCACATGCCTGATAACCAGATCGCTTTTCCCGGCATTGGTAAACTTAAATTCAACATCATTAGGTGTCTGTCCCTTAATTTTACCCAAATCAAATGTTGTATTTTCAATCTTGAAAATCGGTGCATTAGCGAGTTCCTCCTTTGAAAGGCCTGAGAAGTCTTCAACAAGGTTAGCAGAAACATAATAAAATACATTCTCCTGAGCTACTCCGTTAAGCTTCATCCTTATCATGTCGCTCGTATTTCCCCATTGCTGGTTTTTGGTGGCATCATAAGTACCCTCAATAAGTCCTTTCTGACCTGGTTTGAGAGTTTCAGGATTTGCCTTTAAAGTCAGGTGAACAGGTAGTCCGTCAAATTCTATTTTTACAGGAGCAGCAGAAGTGTTCATTACCTGCATCACCCTGATTTTCTTTTCTGTCTTTTTAACATCGGTAAATGCCATGTGGTTGCTCTCGAACCTTACTCCGGTAGCACCGCCTACTGGAAATGTGAATAATTCCTCCACTGTTTTTTCGTGTGGTGTAACTTCCCCCTTAATTACAAGTACAGTAACTTCCGGCTTGGTATTGGTATAAACCGAAAGTGTCTTGTTAAACTGACCCGGTCTGTCCTTTGGATCATAAATTGCTGTCACCTTCCCGGTAGCTCCTGCAGCAATAGGGGGTCTTGTCCAATCTGGAGTAGTACATCCGCATGAAGCAACAACATTCTGAATTACAAGTGGATCGGTTCCTGTATTTGTAACCATGAAATCAAATGTCTGCCGGCCTGCCTCTTCCTTGAATTTGCCAAAATCATGCTCCGTTGTCGCAAATTGCAGTTTTGTCTGGGCAATCTGTGCAAAACCTGTAAACCCTGCTAACAAAAGCGAAATGAGAAAAAACATTCTTTTCATATCAATCTTCGGTTTATTTAATTT
>CAIPJU010001058.1 GCA_903865465.1 uncultured Bacteroidota bacterium | reverse complement strand
TCTTCCCTTCTTGTTAAATTTTATTATATCTTTTTGATAACATGTGCGAAAAAACTTAATTTGTAATAATTTCTTCAAAATGGCAAAAAACCAATATCAACACTATGAAAAATACTTTTAAATTTCTTATGATTATCGGATTGCTCTTTGTAGCCATGACTTCGTGCAAAGAGACTAAAGTGGTCGATACCGGAAATCCCTTCTTTTCTATATGGAAAACCCCTTTCGAAGTTCCTCCCTTCGAAAAAATAATGGCGAAACATTATGTTCCTGCCTTCGAACAGGGAATGAAAGAGGGTCGTGCCAATATCGACAAAATAGTTAAAAACAGCGAAAAACCCACCTTTGAGAACACTATTGTCGCTCTCGACAACGCTCAGGATCTGGTGAGCAAAGTTGGTGCTGTCTTTTCATCCCAGACTTCTGCCAATACAAATGATTCCCTGCAGAAGGTTGAAATGGATATCTCGCCTGTTATCTCTGCTTATAGTGATGAGATAACACTTAACGCAGAACTCTTTAAAAGGATAAAATCTGTTTACGATAACCAGGAATCATTTAACCTCAATCCTGAGCAGAAATTCCTTCTCGAAAATCTCTACAAGAGTTTTGTAAGGAATGGTGCAAACCTCTCAAAACCTGATCAGGATTCACTTAAGTCTATTAACAGCAAACTATCTGTCCTTACTGTTAAATTCGGACAAAATGTTCTCGCTGAGACAAATTCATTTAAGCTTTTTGTGAATAAGGAAGACCTTAAAGGGCTGCCCGAACCTGTTATCGCTACAGCTGCTGAAACTGCAAAAGCTGCAGGTCAGGAAGGAAAATGGGCTTTCACAACCCAGCGTCCAAGCATCTTCCCTTTTATGACTTACTGCCAGAACAGGGAGCTCAGGAAAAAGATCTATGACGCATATACCAACAGGGGAAATAATGGAAATCAGAATGATAATAACAAGATCCTTGCCGATATTGTCAGACTCAGGGCTGATAAGGCGAAGCTTCTTGGTTATAAAACATATGCTGACCTGATGCTTGAACCAAGAATGGCAAAAACGCCTGATAATGTATTTAAGCTTCTGAATAACCTTTGGGAAAAAGCTGTTCCTGTTGCTAAAAGTGAAGTTGCCGAGATGCAGAAGATCATTGATAAAGAGGGTGGCAAGTTTAAACTCGAAGCTTCCGACTGGTGGTATTACGCAGAGAAGCTGAGGAAAGCCAAGTATGACCTGGACGACAACGAACTGAGACCTTATTTCAAACTCGATAATGTGAGAGAAGGCCTGTTTACTGTTGCCAATAAATTGTTCGGTATTACACTTACCCCACTCGATAATATGCCTCTTCCCCATCCCGATGCCAGGGTCTTCGAGGTTAAAGATGCTGATGGAACTCACCTGGGTGTGCTCTACATGGACTTTTATCCGAGGGATAGTAAACGTCAGGGTGCATGGTGCCAGGGCTACCGTAGCTATCATGTTGTAAATAATAAGGGCGTTGCCCCGATTGTAACTGTAGTGTACAACTTTACAAAACCCAGTGGCAACGATCCAGCCCTCATAAGTACCGAGGAGGCAAGCACAATGTATCACGAATTTGGTCATGCCCTTGATGCTCTGTTTAATAAGAGCACATATAATCAGACAAGCGTTGCTATGGATTTCGTTGAGTTGCCTTCCCAGCTTATGGAACATTGGTCAGATGAGCCAGAGGTTATGAAGATGTATGCAAAGCATTATAAAACAAATGAGCCTATTCCTGACAAACTCATTCAGAAGATCAGGAATAGCGGCTACTGGAACCAGGGTTTCCTAACAACTGAACTGGTAGCAGCTTCTCTTCTTGATATGAAGTACCATACACTCGAAGCTCCTGCAGTTGTTGATATTCAGAAATTTGAAAATGAATATCTTAACAGTATAGGTCTAATTCCTGAAATCAAGTCACGCTACAGAAGTACCTATTTCACACACATAACCGGTGGTTATGATGCCGGTTATTACAGCTACCTGTGGGCTGCTGTTCTCGATAATGACGCTTTCGAAGCATTTAAGGAGAAAGGTATTTTCGACAAAGCAACCGCTGACTCATATCGCAAAAACATCCTCGAGAAGAATGGCACCATGGATGCAATGCAGACATTTGTCAATTTCCGGGGACGCCAACCTGAAATAGAACCTCTCCTCAGATTCAGAGGTCTGCTTCAGGATGTGAAGAAGAAGAACTAAAACTTGCTTCTGATTTCATCCAGACTAAGTCCCAGCACTTTACGGGAGACCTTATCAAGAAGATGAGGATCTCCCGTAATATGCAGGGTAAACTGGGTATGTGTCAGTTTTTCGCCCGGAAGAAGCTCAGCTCCATGAGATGTGGTTTCCAGTTCATAAAAAGGCCCCATCTGAGTACCGTCTGCAAGCGGACCATCATTATACGAATTTAGCGCATCACCCGAATAGGGATCTTTTTGTATCTCCCATGCCGAATTAACATATCTTCCCGGCTTGTTGCCTATTTTACATATAAGTAGTGTCAGTATCTTATTTTCTGAGTCATAACTTCCCATTAGTCCTGTTGCCCTTAATGGCGGAATACCTAATTTACCCCTGCTCTTTCCGTCAGCCCTGAAAAAGATATGATTGCCGGAAACTTTCAACCGATCGGCTGAAATCTTGCCAAAATAACTGTCATTGACTTTTGGCCCTGCAATTTTTTCATCACCATCCTTAACAGGGATTACTACAACAACAGAAGGGGAGGGGATGAACATTCCCAACATCCATATCGAAAGCAGGCCCTTCTCTTTCTGCCATGCCTTGTCACCCTTATTAATGATGGTATTGTCCGAACGGTAACCAACGTAGTTAAGTCCGTTAACATCAATTGAAGTTTGTTTCAGGATATCTCTTGCCAAAAGAATGGTGACATCTCTTTCGAGTCTGAAATTAAAAACTGTTCCGCTATAGTTTTCAATGCTTATCTCTTTGCCGAACAGGGCTGAAGAGTCATTGGCTGAAACCACGCTGAACGGAAGTGTATCCATGAAGTCTGGAGTCTGCCAGTTCTCGTAAGTGAATTGTGTCCCTTTTCTGAAAAAAAGAGAATACTGCCCGCCTTCGGGTCCAAGCCAAAGTCTCTCCTCGCCCCCGAAAGCATTTATGTGCTGAGCAATTTTGCCGTTTGCAATCAGATCACGGTTTATCCACCCAAAACTGAATCCCTTGTCACCTTCCGATGTGCTGGTCATTACTCTTCCCTGCCAGGCCGGCGCAATGGTGATTGCCGACGCACCATTCTTTAGTTCAATGATATCGGTATGCTTCTTAAGAAAATCTCTGTTAAAACCATACTGCTTTGCCTTGTCGGTTATCTTGACGCTATCTTTCATATTGCTGTTGTTGTTAAAGCTGCCGTTTTTTATGGGAGAAACTGACAGCAAAATTGTTAATATTGTTCCGATGAGTTTCATGATTATGTTTATTTACTTTATCTGTTTCTATGTTAAGATTATTGATATTCATAAAAAATAAGTATCAGGAATCAAACGTAGAGGTTAATGGATTTTCATCGGTAACCTCACACTCAGTGGGCATAGCCGTTAACATAAAGATTTTAAAGTTCACAATTTTAATTAAAAGTTCATGAAAAGTCAGGTAAATTTTATTCATTATTATATAGTTAAGTGGTCAGTAGAAGGGAAGAATAAAGACGATAAATATGCTTTTTATTAGCCCGTAGG
>CAIPJU010001057.1 GCA_903865465.1 uncultured Bacteroidota bacterium | reverse complement strand
GTACTGATTTTTAAACCTGACATTAACCTGAAATAAAATTCCCTGGATATGAGCAGGATTAAAAAACAGCTTCTTTTTTTTTTGGCAACCTTAACATTTGCAGGTTTATCTGCCCAAACCAATCTGGTTCTGCAAAATACTGATCTTCCGCAGAATCATCTGATAAATCCGGCCTTAAGGCCCTCATCATCTCTATATATTGGTTTGCCGGTGATATCAGGGATCCGCTTGAATCTGAAAAGTAATTTCTTCAGTTTTTCCGACGTCTTCATGAAAGATAAGAGTGGCGACTCGGTTATTTCAATACTGCACAAAGGGTCTGATCCGGCAGCATTTCTTGCTAAAATAAAAAGTAAGAACATCATAATTCCTGAGGCCTCGGTGCAAATTTTCGGACTGGGATTCTCTGTCGGTCACGATGGTTATGTTTTCATTGATATTAATGACCGTATTGAAGGGAACCTTGTTTTGCCACACGACCTCTTCTCTCTTATCCTTGAGGGGAATAAGCAATTTGCTGGAAGCAGCATTAATCTCTCCCAATTCGGAGGCGATTTCAAGTACTACCGTGAGGCAGGGCTTGGGTATTCAATGAATATTACAGAGAGGCTGAGGGTGGGCATCAAGGGGAAGATGTTGTTTGGCATTGCAGGATTATCAATCGATAACAGATCCTTTCAGGTTGCGGTTGACAAGAATTACATTCACACAATGGACGCAGATCTTGTTGTCAATCTCAGTGGCCCTTTTAGTGTTAAACTGAATTCCGACCACACTTTGAATAACATAGCCATTGACGAAAGCCGGATAAATACTTCTGCCGGCCTTAAAACTCTTCTTTCAGGAATGAACAACACGGGAATGGGCTTAGACGCCGGGGCAACATACGATATCACTGACAAGTTTACAATTTCAGCTGCAATGACTGATCTTGGCTTTATAAGATGGAAGAATGATGTCAGCAATCTTGAAGCAAAAAGCAAATATGTGTTCAGGGGGGTCAATATCATTGATGTGATTAACGGGACAAAGACGGTTGATGAGCTGGGAAATGAAATGGCAGATTCATTGAAAAAAGCTTTCAGTTTTTATGATTCACATAAAAGTTTTTCTGAAACACTGCCTTATAATCTCACTTTCGGGGCAAGTTATCATCTTTCCAAAATAGTCTCATTCGGATTGACATCTGAAAGCCGAATATCAAAATACCAGGTATGGGAAACTGTTGAGCTTACAGCTAATCTGAATGTAATTAAAAATATTTCTGCATACTTAAGTTATTCTTTATCGAATCAACAGGTCAATTATTTAGGAGCAGGAGTTGTAGCTAAAAGCGGAATTTTCCAGTTTTATCTTCTCTCCGACAAAATACCGCTGATGTGGAATAAGATTAATGTTGATAAGGTAAATTCAATTACCATTCCTGCAAATATGAATACCCTTAATTTAAGGATGGGCGTGAATCTTATTTTTGGAAAAACAGGAAGGGAGAACCTCAAATCCGATCCGATGATAAGATAATTCTCTTTTTAAAGAATCCTGCGCATTCCCGTTGATAATATCAGGATCAGCTGGTTGCTTTTACCGGCTGAGATTTAATTTCAATACCGAGTGAAGTATAAATTATAATTGCCTCCGGAATTTATAGTCAGGCTTGCTCCGCTTATTTTATAACTGGTTGCGGAATAGAGGTTTTGAATTGTATAGGTCTCCCATTCAACGTATTTGCAACCAATCATTGTAGTGCCAAGGTCCGTGACCTTTAGTTCTCCACTCTGTGAGTCACAGGAATATTTCCCTGAGCCCGCGTTGCAGATTCCTGAAAATGAGATATTATCGGATGAATTATTAAACACGATCGATATTTTCCTTGCTGCATCGACCGGATAGTTTGTTATCACATTCGATTTGGTATCCTGAATGTATGATAGTACCCATGTGCTGTTTACCAGGTCGGAATCTTTCATAAATCTTTTTTCACAACCTGAGAAAATCAAAATCAAAATGGTAGTGATGATCAAAAGTTTTTTCATTTATTAAACCTTTTATTAAAACACTACAGCAAATATTAAGCCATTTTTACCGCAAAGTTCAATGAGTTCATGCAAAGTCAGCAGGTTATGTTGTCTTCATTTCTCTTGCGTACTCTGCAGTGCCTTTTGCGAACCCCGTGCTTATGGTTTTATATTTTAAAAACTTCAAAGCAGGCTGAAATAGAAATTCAAAAAAAAAGATGTAATACGAATATTACATCTTTCTTAAAAGGAATGATTATTCTTCTAGTTGAAGATATATCTTATGCCAAATTGTATCTGATAACGTGAGTTAAGACTTATATCATTTTTGAATGCATTAGTATATGGCACTTTGTTTACGCCATCCTGATAAGGCATTGAGAAGATCGGAGTCTTACCATCGGTATCCAGTTTAACAAATGTTAATGGTGAGGTAGTTGTCGGAACCTTGTAAATTCCCCAGTTTTTGTTCAACAGGTTTGTAAAGTTGAAAACATCAGCAGTGAATCTTAAGGTATGTTTTGTGTTTTTAACCTTAATCTTGAAATCCTGTGTGAAGTTCAAATCCACTCTGTTAAACCATGGTAAAACCAGAGCATTTCTGTTTGCGATCTGACCTCTGTGTTTCGACAGATAAGGATTATTGGTAATGAAAGTATTCAATTGACTCCAGAGTTCATCCTGAGTTCTGGTATCAGCAACACCACCAACAGCCGATGCGTTGGTAAGCTTAATATCGCTTGCATCTTTTGGTATATACATCAGGTCGTTTGAGAAACCGTCAGCATTCAGGTCACCATTATAGATGTAAGAGAGACTGCTTGTTGCAGTATTAGGTGCAGCTTCATATAATACCTCTATAGAACTTGCAAAGTTTTTAGCATATTCTTTTCTATAGACAATACTTGCGATAACGCGGTGAGGCAGGTAGTTATTGGAATAGCCAACAGTAAAATCATTAGGATTGCTCGAGACAGGTTTTGAGCCCCACATTGTAGAAGCTGTTGATCCATTAACAGTTGCATCTTTTGCTACCTGGTGTGTATAGGCTATCATACCGATAAAGTTGTTAAATGTCTTCTTTACCTGAAGTGTAGCTGTCCAAACATAACCGGCATTGGCATTTGTCATGTAGATTGCATTTCCGATAGTTGGATTTGAAGGTGATGCGGTGCTGGAAAGACCCAGGGGATAAACTGATGTTGTTGATCCGTTTGTCTGTTTCGGGAATCTTGTTCTTCCATCGCTGAGAGTTATTAGTCCTGTTGATGGGAGAGCTATATTCTGGAATACAGACGCATTTATGTTTGCGGTATAAGTACCTTCAGCGGTAATAATGAATCCGGCAATTTCTTTATCGACTGCCAGAGTTGATTTCCAAACCTGAGGGAACTTATAATTTTTGGAAGTGACGTTTATTGAATATGACTTACTTAATCCAGCAGTTGCGTTTGGTCTGTACGCATTAACATCAGGATTGAATATATAACCCTGACCGTTTGATACAGAGCCGAAAAGAGCCATACCACTATTAGATGCCTGGTTGCTTATCCAAACAAAGGGTGGTGATCCCTGGAATAAACCTGTTCCGCCTCTGACCTGTAAAGTATGATCACCATAAACATCATAGTTAAAACCAATACGTGGGGAAACCTGGAGTGCTTTGTTAGGACCAATACCTGTATTAACGTGTGTGTTATTGTAGAATTGGGTCAGAGTATCAACAACCGGGTTATAGAGGAAGGTGTTAAAGAATTTGGTATAATCAAGTCTGACACCATAATTCACGGTAAGTTTTTCAGTCACTCTCCATTTATCCTGGACATAGAAGCCAAGCTCCAGGTCTTTCGGACCGACCAGTGGGAATGAGCCTCCGCCAAGAGTATATGACAAATCATATCTTGAGGCTGCTTTGGTTCCTGCTGTAGAAGCATAAAAATCGGCTAAACTTGAAAAACGATACACTCCGTCATATGAAGGGGAGAATCCATTAAGATATTTCTTAAATGAGTTCTGGGTTCCAATAGTGATTTCATGAGACCCTTTATACATGGTGAAGTTATCATTTAACTGATAAACGTCGGTATTCAATTTATTGCCATAAGTATACTGCTCATATCCGAATGATGTGAAGGGCTGACCGCTGCCATCAAGGATATCTACGAGGGGGAATTCTTTTGAAGTTAAAGCATTACGGAAGTCCCTTAAAGAGGTGAATCCGATCTGTAATTTGTTGTTTGCCTTATTTGAGAACCTGGTATTTAATTCGGCAATTAAAACATCAGCATTATTATTAATCTGATAGCCTGAGCCATAGAAAGGCATAGCATACTGGCCCGGAGATCTGCCGTATGATGTGTTTGCAGAACCGCTGTTTGAAGCCTGAATATCGGCTGAAGAGCGGAGCATATTATACTTTAATGTAAAAGTATTTTTCTGATTTATGTTCCAGTCAATTTTCGCTGTTATTCTTTTTGAAGCAGAGGTATATGAATATCCCTGATATGGTCCCGGATCATAGCCATAATTACTAATCAGGAATTGTCTAAGACTGTCTAATTGCTTACCATTTGCATTTGAATAATTAATACCGTTAGCCGGGTGGGTAGCATCAGAGGCAAGCCACTGCGTTCCAGGTGTAGTCTTGCTTTCAGTTTCAGCATTCAGGAAAAAGAACAGTTTGTTTTTAACAATTGCACCACCAAGAGTAAACCCTTTTAAATCATAATTAAAACTTTGCTTGGGTAAGGTAACATCGCCAACTTTATATCCCTGAAGGTTTTTGTTTTTGAAGTACTCATAAACAGATCCAAAGGTTTCGTTTGCGCCACTCCTTGTAACTGTGTTGATACTTCCTCCTGCAAATCCGCCATATTTAACATCAAAGGGGCTGACGTTAACCTGAATCTGTTCAACAGCATCAAGCGAAATAGGCTGAGCACCTGTTTGTCCACCCATTGTACCATCACCTAATCCGAATGAATTGTTAAAATTCGCTCCGTCAACTGTGACATTGTTCAACTGGGAACTAATACCACCGAAGGAGAGACTGTTCTGTGTCGGAACAAGTTTTACAACATCTTTCCATGATCTTGTAACAGATGGCATTGACTCAATCTGGGTCCTGTTTACAGTCTCCTGCGATCCTGTCCTGCCGCTGTTAAATACATTGTTCTGGCTCGATGTTATTACAACCTCAGCCAGCTGAGTTGTTTTTGCACTTAAATTAAAATTTGCCTTATAAACCTGACCCAAAACTAAATTAATATCATTTTGCTCAGATTTATCATAGCCAATAAAGGTTACTGACACCGAATAAGGTCCTCCAATTTTTACGTTTGGAAGGTTGTACCGGCCATCACTCCTTGTGGTAGTAACATATTTTGTTCCAGTTGGCTGATGAACGGCTGTCACAACCGCACCTACTAAAGTGCCGCTTGCGTCCGAAACAGTTCCCTGTATTTCGGAGGTTGTCTCTTGAGATTTTGCTATTACTGACAGCAGGGTAAATACCATCAGTAACATCATTGTTTTCAATTTTCCCATACTTCTGAATTTAGGTTTTTATTAAGAAAACACAAATGTATTATTTACCCCTGTACTGCCTGTAAATTCCTTAAGATTTTTTTAAGGAATTTTATTAACTTTTGGTTACAAATTAACAATGATACAATATTCTATTGAGGTCATACAAAGATGACTTCTTGCACTCATACCATAATCCTTTGGAATTCAAAATTCTGACTTATAAGCTGGTGGATTTCTGTTTTGACGGGCTTTCCAAACAATGAAGATAATAATGAATTCTAATATTTGATACCCGATACTCATATAAACTAATTTTGTAACTTAGTCGCTGATGTTTAAAAAAATAGTTATAAAAATACTCCATATAGGTTTATTTTTTATTTCTTTCATTCAATTTGGAGTTTCACAGACCGTCAGAGATACAACATATTTGACGGTTGACCGGTTGACAGAGCAGCTTGAACTCAGATACAGGGTGCAATTCTTTTATAGATCTGAATGGTTTGAATCGCAATCCTTTAACTCATCTATTCTGCGTTTGCCATTTAAAGGAATATTGGATCGGATAAAGTCGGAAACTGATTTTTCCATATTTACCATTGATTCCCTTTTATATGTTTTTGTTCCCATAAAACCTGAACTGATTCCCAGATCGGGTTCAGAAGTTAATTTTGATCAAATCATTGGCAATACGGACGAGTATGGGAAGTATTCAGTAGCAACTTTACGGGGGAAAATTCTGGATGGATTGAGTGGAGAACCTTTACCAGGAGCATCAATCCGGATTGATAAATTAAAATTAGGTGCAACTGCCGATAAGAATGGGGACTATATCCTTATTGCTCCGGTTGGGGAATATAGTGTCAGGCTCTCATTTATTGGATATGACGATAATACTCTGATGATTAAACTTGTAAGCAATGGTATCCTGAATGCTAAATTGTTTGAAAAATCAATTCATCTTGGTGAAGTTGTAGTTACTTCGGAACGGCCTGAATTAAATGTCTCAGGAACTCAGATGAGCTATGTGAAGCTTGATGCAAAGTCAATCAGAGAACTTCCTTTCTCTATGGGAGCAACAGATATAATAAAAAGTATTACTCTGATGCCGGGTGTTCAGACTATCGGAGAGTTTGGAACAGGATTTAATGTGAGGGGAGGAGGAGCGGATCAGAATCTGATTCTACTTGAGGATGTTCCTTTATTTAACTCCTCGCACTTATTTGGACTTACTTCTGTAGTTAATTCAGATGGTATTTCAAGTGCAACCTTATTAAAAGCTGGCATTTCGGCAAAATACGGAGAACGGGCATCATCTGTTTTGGATATAAGGTTCGGAAACTCTGATATTAAAAAAACAACTGTGAAGGGTGGAATTGGTTTGATTGACAGCCGGTTATATCTTGAAACCCCATTATTGAATAATAAAGTTACACTGATTTTAAGTGCCAGGAACTCTTATTC
>CAIPJU010001056.1 GCA_903865465.1 uncultured Bacteroidota bacterium | reverse complement strand
TAGGTATTCTGCTTTGCCACAGCTCCGAATCCCTTCTTTATGTTCTGTTCATCGAGTATTTTCTTCGAACTTTCGAGCCTGTCGGTGAACAGGTCGGCCATAGCCATTACATTTATGTTAGCATGATTCAACATCGAGGCAACTACAGCCGTTCCCCTCGAGCCGCAACCTATTATTCCAACCCTGATGGCTGAATTAGCTCTTGTTCCAAAGGCGGTTGCCGGACTCACTATTGTCATCGCAGAAAGAGCTGCGGTATTCTGGATAAATTCTCTCCTTTTCATATTGCACTGGTTTACAGCGGATTTATAATTGGCTTTATTTCTGTGAATTCAATATCATATTTCCGTATCCTACTAAAGAGTTGCAGGGGCTTTCCCTTGCTTACCCAAAGATACTAATCTGATATGAATAAAAATACTTCTTAACGAGTTCCGAAAATAAATCATGTTTCATGGCAGAAGAGAATAATCTAAAGCCTTTGCTATATTGGAAATGAAAATTCCATTCAGGTATAATTCCTCTCCCTGTGGTGTATCCATTTTTTGCTCCCCAAAATTCCTGAAGGGGAGTCGCATATACTGAGTGAGAGCAGGAAAACCCAAATTATCTCCGACCTTTTTTCATCTCTTTTGCTGCTGAAACAGCCAGTTCCTGATAACTTCAATGGTATAGGCAATGCGCCAAGTGCAAATATGGTTGCTGCCGCCGTCATCTCTCATTCCTGGCGAAACAACACTTCCCCTCAGCAAAGCCGTATAGTTAATTTTTGTACCCTTTGAAAGCATAATGTTTGCATCGGCGCTAAATTCTTCCGCTGCAGCTCTCCCGTTCCATACAGCTCTTGTAATTTTTGCTCCCCTTTTTTCAAGTGTATCTGTTATTGCGTTCATGCCAGGATACGCCATTTCATCACCCTGCGATACCACAATCCACATCTTACAATTGACCATAGGAGATACTTTTGAGGCATCCCATTGCCCGGCAACCAGATATGAAGTGGCAAACAGGTCAGGATATTTGATGTTGAGAACAACTATTCATGCAGCATTTTATTAAATACTTGTTGCTTTATCAAAGATCCTGCAATAATTGCTGCCAGATATCTGAATTATTTCTTTATCGCTAAAGCCCGTTTTCATCAATGAATCAATAACTTCATAGAGAAATCCTTCTTTTGCATTTTCCCAGCTTTGATTGGTCGTTTTACCCATGCGGCTGTTTCCATCACTTGCAGTAGCCATTTTTGAATCAGTCCCCAAACAAACGTGTTCTGCTCCCACGACATCCACCATCGCCCTGATATTTTGAGCATAAACAGATGGTGAATCAACCATTATGATCCATATACCTATAACACCTCCTGCACCAGTAACTGTTGCAATGAACTAACTTCTTGTAAAATCACGATTGATTTTATTCATAGCTTTTAGTTTAGAGATGTCTGTATTTAAATAGAATGACAATGATGGCAGGGAATTTATTCCCGATGATGTCATCTCCTTCGGATTTTCAATTAATATAAAGAAGGTTAAAACTATACTTATCATTAAAATATTATTTTTGAATGCAGATGAAAAGGACATTTACACCTTTTTCATAATTAACATCAATTATATTTTTATATGAAAACTTCAGAGATTTTAACATAAAAAATGGCTGAACCCTTATTCACAAATGCAATTGTCCGTCTTCCTGCTCCTTCCCTCAGAGATGGACTTACCTCAGTTGATTTTGGGAAACCTGATTACAGAAAGGCACTGGGGCAGCATATAAAATACACAGAGACATTAATACAACTGGGACTGAATGTTAAGGTTCTTCCTGAGAATAATCTTTATCCCGACTCAACATTCATTGAAGATGTAGCCTTATGCACACCCTCCTTTGCAGTGATTACAAGTCCTGGTGCAACCTCAAGAAGAGGAGAGACAGACAATATGCGACAGGTCCTTTCTGAATATTTTAATATAATTGAGGAGATCTCTTTGCCCTGCACTCTGGAATCGGGAGATATTATGATGGCCGGGAATCATTTTTATATCGGAATTTCCCAAAGAACAAACAATGCAGGGGCTGACCAGATGATTAAAATCCTTGAAAATCATGGGATGACAGGATCTAAAGTTTATCTTGGAAAAATGCTTCATCTGAAATCGGGAGCATCGTACCTTGAAAACAATACTATGCTGTTGAGCGGGGAATTCTTTGGAAACAAAGAGTTTGAGAAATATAACAGGATCCTGGTCGGTGATGATGAGAGCTATGCTGCTAATTCCCTATGGGTCAACGGGAAAGTCCTGGTTCCTGATGGCTTCCCCGCAACAAGGAAAAAAATAGAAGAGGCAGGATATGAAACTATAATAATGGATGTTTCCGAATTCAGAAAACTTGATGGCGGTTTGAGTTGCCTTTCGCTAAGGTGGGAAAGCCAGTGATCTTAAGAAGCTGCTTCTCTCCATCTCTCTTTTTCTTTCAGCAAAAATTCTGAATATAAGCAGACTCAATAATCATTGTAAAAACTTCAGTTTGACTTCAGGAGTTTGAATAATGCAAGTATTCCGCTTTCCAAAGATCCTGTACCGTCTCTTTGCAACTATATTATAAATGAAATCTCTGACTGGCACTGGAAGAATAATAAATCCATAAAACAGTTTCCAAGCTCCTCCCAATTCTCTTATGACATGAAGTACTGCCGATGATTTGACAAAGTATTTTTCTCTGCTAATCAATACGAATGAATCAAAATCATCTGTTGACCGGCAATCCTGAAACCTGCATCCTCGACTCCAATTTCATAAGCCATATCCCCGACTACCCGGATTAACTGATCCTTTAGTTTGACTTGACCTTCTGAGGCTACCTGAGCGGTTTGATCCCATGTTGCCCAAACCTCCTTCCATCCTACCTGCCGTCCTCCAATCGGATGCATAGTGGTAACCTCCGAATGGTGTAACCAAATATCTGACAGAGATTGGGCAGTTCCATTTACCATTTTATTCAGCGCTGCATAAAACTGATTTGATGCGTTGCGCATTTCATCTTCAGCTGACATAATTTGTTTTCCTTTCTTTAAATTATAGAATTAGATTTGATTAATTATACGAAACCAAATCACATCAAAAAACGTTCACTTTCATTGTGATATTGAATAGTTCGCGGGATATAATAACCAATTATACATACTAGATTTAGCCGAATTTGATTGACCCCTAAAACCGGGTTTTGAATCCTTGTAGATTTTGTTATATATGTCTTGTATTCTCAGATCTTCTTATGTACTGCTGCCCTTTGTTCCGCACATCTGGTCAGAATAACAATTTTGACTGGCAGATCTGATTTTTTATCATTAGTCCAATATTCTGTGGAAGTTGCAACCTGAGGTAAATGGGTTCCCCATCGTTCCACTTTAAACGTCTTCCCCGTAAAGGCCAATATGGCCACTCGGAAAGCCCGGCCGGGGAATATAAGAAAGAACGAGAGTGAGAGCGAACAAACTAACTCTCACACACATACATTTAAAATATTATAGATTTGTCGACGTTTACAATCCTTATAATATCGCAGGTTTCAGGATTAAATATGATAAGTCCCTTGCTGAAATACTTGATGATACCTCCTCCGAAATCACCCGTTACATATACCAGGCTTCCGTTTTTAAGAGCATAGATCGCATCGCGTGTTGCTACATAAAGGATATTGTTTTCGGGGTCAGCGGTCAGCGATTTTATCTCACTTTCTTTCTGAAATCCCGCGACTAAATTCAATTTAAAGTCTTTGGGAGAAAGGGAAAAAACAGCGCTCCCTATAGCGATATAAAGTGAGTCAGACATTTCAATAACTGAAGTTACAGGTTTGGGTGAAACCAAAAGCTGTTTGTATTTTCCTCCCTTTGCAAATGCGTAAAGCCTGTATGCTTTGTCATCCCCTTTTTGATCAAACAGGTACATCACCTCTCTCCCCCCGGCTATTCCCATGCCTGCATTGGGCAATTTAACGAGAGAAACAAGGTCTCCCTTTTCATTCATATAACAGAGTTCTCTGTTTTTTACAGTCATTAAAAGGCCGTCGGATGCAAAGGCATAAGAATTTATTGTACTGTCTGCTTCCTTCCCTAACCGGGTTATTCCTCCCCATCCCAGCATATAAATATTATGACCTGCTGATAGGGTTAAGTACTTGTTGGGAGAGATATCGATGCAGCTGATAAAGCGATCCTTTCTCAGAGAAGGTTCAAGCATGTTACTGTTTAACATTATTTCATAACGCAAATTGTTCTTTTGCTGGGCGTGGGTTGATTGCGTAAATAATAAACAAAAAATTGACAGAAAGCATATTACCACTTTTTTCATGAATCAGGGTTTACTTGTTTAATATTTTCTCAAAGGCACTTTCCAGTCGTCTGATACATGAGCGAAGATGTTAAAATTCTGAAGCAATTCCAGACCTCCCGATTTCATTACTGCAAAATTACTTTCCTGCAATTCAGAACTGATAAAATTTTTCTCTTGTTCAATATACGAATTTACAGTTTGATGTCCGGTATTAAATATTGCATTTGATGTCAGTTTTCGCAGATCTATCTGACCAGTCTCCTCCATCTTCGATATATTACCGCTTGTTGCGGCCTCCGAAGCATCTTTGAGATAGGACATTGTCTCATTCTTAATGTTTATCATAAATCTGCCCGCTAAAGCGGCAACCCGTCCGCCTTCGAATGTTTCAATCTTATCAATAGCCGCCTTTAAGAACTTATCAGATTCATTATCTTCACGTGACAGTGGTGTCTCTTCAATGCTGTTGTTGCCTGGCGATATTCCGTTCCATGATGTATAATCCCATGTAACGTTAATTCCGTGTTTCTTTATGTTTTGCCGTACTTTATCATCCATGGTCATTGGGGCCCCTGGATCATCCAAAGATTTAAATTGTGTGCCTTTTGCCGATAATGTTTTGAACTGAACTCCTTTTGGATCATTTAATAATTTGTACGATTGCATCATTTTTTCATATTTTGCCTGTGAAGCAGAATCACTGTAGTGTTTTTCTGCCTCGGCTCTCATGGCAAGAAGGGCTGCATTTTCCCTCTGTGCTTCAATGGCTTGCTGATCGTTTTGTGAGTTATCGCGGAAGATAAGACTGAAAAAAGCGCTGGCAATACCGCTTGCCAGCTGCATGTTAATATTATTCTGTAAAGTGGCCTTTGCAGAGAGAGCACTTACTTTATGGACAGAGTAACCTGACTGGCTATATTGCTGACCATTGGAATTGGATGTACTTATTTGTCTCCCTGTCATGTTTTCCAGTTGCTGTAGTGCACTGCCCGATTTACTGCCATAGTCAAAGCCATTACCGGCATCACTTCTTTGCTGTTCCAGTATCTTTTCGCCGGTAGTCAGGCCTGCCTGGGGGAAGGCAGCAAGCGGTAGAAATAAGCTCAGGAACAATGCCAACAGAAAACAAAGAATCAAACTTTTTTTCATATCCTCCTGTTTTTTCTTGTGCTAATCTTTTGAACGTTAATTTGCAAATCTAGTTTCCCATTCGTAAATTTTGTCCTGTGATGCCCTTGCATCTGAAGCATCGGGAACCAAAAGGAGGTATTTATTCATATTCAGGATTGCCATGTCGAACAAGCGAACCTGAGCATATAATAGTGCAAGATTGAAGTAAGCCGCAGGATATGCTGTGGAATTCACGTCAATAACTTTTTTATACATTGCGATTGCTTTGTTGTATTCTTTTTGCTCACTGAACAAGTTAGCCTGTACAATAAATTTCCGCTGCTCTTCGGATACTGAAGGTTTAGAATCTGAATTGCTAAACTGCATTGCTAAAGGTTTAAATGCATCCAGCTGAGATTTGGTGTTCTTTAAATTAACATTATGTTGCAAGGTAAAAAGAATGTCACATAATTTCTGGGCATTCCCCAATTTACTATTGTCAAATTTAAAACTGAAATTATCTTCCAGATGAATGTAGTAAAATACTCTTACTTCATTGTTTTTGATTATTAGTTGTTGCCGTGTTACTACCAGACCATTGTTCAAATCATCGTATCTGATAACTGTACTCTCTTTTTTATTTAGCGTGATATTAATTTGCTCCTTATTAAAATCTACATTTTTAAATGATACCGGCCGGTCGTCAAATAAGATCCAACACCACTTTAATATGTTTGATAGTTCTTCTTTGTCGTTGTTTAAATTCAGATCAAAAATTAGTATTTTTGGCTGATAATCAGTCCAGTTATTCAAATCAACATGCAAATTCTTGTTTTGGCCAAAAGTCGCACTGGAGTTAAAAAGAAGGATAGCAATAGTTAATCCAATTAATGGTATTGTCTTAGTGGTTTTCATGGTAAATCGTATATTGATGCAAGGTTCTGTTTATTTATTAATCCCGGTCTCCCAATTGAATGAAAAGAAAAAGATGTCTCAGTTCAGCAAGTCTGCCCGCGTTTCCTGGGGCCCTTGCATTGATTCCCTTTCTACCGCAATAATCAAAAACCAAAGTTTTTTCCAGTTTGACAATTGACCTTTCTGAATTAACCAAAAATAAAGAAAATTCATATTCTTAACAAAAAATAGGCTTACATTAAAACAGGCAAGACGTTGTACGAAAGTTACATTTTCAATCTTACTCTCACCCTCTTAATAACCAAAATTAGCACGACTAAATCTGAATTATAATGTGAATAATAATTTTCCCTGCCACTCAATCATGAGAGTAACCATTCCCTGGCGGAGCTGGCATCCGGAAAAACTTTAAGATTTTGAGCCCTGTTGACAGATACATTTTCAAAGAATCTGAAATCTGATTCTGAATCGTTGCTTACTATAGCTCTTTTTATTTTATGAGTATGCGGTAGTAATCTGATAAGAGAAGGCAAAGTTGCCGCGTAGGCAAATATTTCAAATACGGGGATAGCTGTTTTAGAACCCGAGAAGTCATTCAGCCATAGGTAACAATCATTTTCAAGAGAAAGTACAACTATTTCTTCGAGGGAGGCTTTAATCTCTTTCATGGTGACAAGACCAGACGCTTTCGATTCTATAACCTTGTAAACGGCATTATATACAGAGACGACCGGCATTGAAAAAATATTAAGTTATTCCAAATGTAATTCAAAAATCATATTTAATAAAAAGTTGCAAGTGAGACTTTCCAAATCAGGAAGTGGAAAAAACCATGAAAGAGTTCGGTTATAGTTGCGGTCCCTGGCAAGAAATGAAGCTAAAATTGATTAAGAAACTTAATTAGCCAGCCTGGATTCAAAAGGGCTGTAAACCTGCCTGGTCAAGCCAGGTTCGGGGCGGGTAAGATTCGGTTCTTTTATCTGATTGGCCTATGCTAATAAAATATCAGCAGGAATCCTTAATCCTTTATATAAGGATTTTATCATGCCGAGTGTTAATTTTCTCTTACCATTTAAAATCTCACTCACCCGACTTTGACTGCCAATATATTGTACCAGATCCGCTTTTGTCATATTCATTTGTTCCATACGGAATTTAATAGCATCAATTGGGTCAGGAGGAGCAATTGGATAATGTTTCATCTCATATGATTCGACTAAGGTTATAAGCAAATCCAATTCATCTCCCTGCGGGCTATCCTTTTTTGCTCCCCACAACACCTCTATTCTCCGAATCGAGGCATTGTAATCCTGGTCTGTTTTAATTGGTCTTATTTCCATAATCAAATCGTTTTAACATCTATTTTGTCATATTGCTTATGAGTTCCAATGAATCGTACAAAAACTACCTGAAATTCATAATCAACTTCAACAACTAATCTATAAGCATTGCCTTTTATATTAAAGACAACTCTTCCTTCCCCAACAATACTTGCATTTTTGTAATGTTGTTTTAAATCATTAGAACTTATCCATTGGGCTGTCTTAACATCGTGATACCATGCTCGCAAAGAAGCCTCTGAATCAGCATACTCAGGCTTTTCAAAAAAAGCTCTCAAAGTTCTAAATGCAATGATTCTCATTTTGCAAATATACGAATAATTCTGTCGCATATCCCAAATTGGGATATGCTGTTTTCTAATTCCCGCTTTTTGTTCATGGGGGATTAAGAGTCGAAATTTTTATATATACATCATCAATTTTTTAAATGATATTAAGCCTCCTCAAAAGATTTGAGACTAGTTTTACTATTTTTGTCCTTATCCTGATAATAAATTATGCTTACTATCCATTCATCGCCTCTTCAGGGATTTACTGATTTTCGGTTTCGTAATGCCTTTCAAAGGTTTTTTGGAGGGGTCGATCAATATATTGCTCCATATATTCGGGTAAATGGCAAGCTTGAGATTAAATCAGCCAGTGAACGAGATATATTACCTGCCAATAACAGCTCGCTTGCTCTTATTCCTCAGATAATTACCAACGATGCCAATGAATTTTTATTTGTGGCAAAGTATGTTCAAAAACTTGGATACAGTGAGCTGAACTGGAATCTGGGTTGCCCGTACCCCATGGTTGCAAAGAGAGGAATGGGTTCAGGCTTGCTGAGTATGCCCGGGAAGATCGACGAAATTCTTGCCAGGCTATCTGCTGAGACTGATATCAGGGTATCGGTAAAAATGCGCCTTGGTTACGAAAATCCGCAGGAGATATTTCATGTCCTGCCTGTGCTGGAGAGATACCGGCTGGCAAATATCACGATTCACCCCCGGATTGGGAAGCAGCTATATAAGGGAGAAGTTGATCTGAAAACTTTTGAAGAGTGCCTCGGGCGAAGCTCTCATGAAATTATTTATAATGGTGATATTACTTCAGTGGGGAGCTTCCGCGAGATGAAAGAGCGTTTCCCAACAATCAATAATTGGATGATAGGCAGAGGTCTGATTTCTGACCCCTTCTTACCGGCAATGATTAAAGCTGATAACCCTGTATATCCTGAAAAAAGATACGAAGTATTTAACTCTTTTCACGATGCCCTCTACTCTTCGTATGAAGAAGCATTATCGGGTCCAAAACATCTTCTGATGAGAATGTACTCCTTCTGGGAGTATTTTATTCAATCCTTTCCAAACTCACCAAAGGGTCTTAAAAAAATTAAGAAGGCCCGGAACCTGGGTGTGTACAGGGAAGCCGTAAAGCAAATAATAGATAACGAAGCTTTTAACAACGCCCTGCAATTTCCTTCATGAACGGGATTATCGCTTCGAATAATATAAAATTACTATCGGTTATCCGTAACTATAACTTTGATTATTTATCCTCTGCCCATCATGTCCAGTCATTATAAAATAAAAGCCCCCGGACTTTAATCACAGGGGCTTAACATTTATATTCTTATTACCACCATTTTACATACTTCCTGCTGAGAATACGGTCGAAACTGTGCGTCTTGCCTGTTGCATTGTTTGTTACTGTTACAAGTGTCCTGTGAGGATGATTGGGATCTTCCCTGTAAGTAAATGTAAAGGAAGCTGTCGTGTTTCCGGTAATTGAAAGTTCCATGGTTCCTGACGACATAATGGGAGTGCCCTTGTAGTATGTAATTACCAGGGGAGTGGCAATACTGACTATCTTGGAATAATTATTTCCTTCCTCATTTACCCCGCTGATAGTACCTGTATAGGAGATGGTGTCCTGAGCAAGGATATTTCTAAATTTGACTGTCTTCCAGGTATTTCCTCCAATATTGGAATAATGGAGTATGGTTTTTCTTGTTTTATCGACGATTCTTGTGAATTTCAGGGTATCAGTAGCTCCGGTTTTGACAACTGCATATTTTAGATTTGCAGTTATGATATCTGTGGCCGAAACTCTCAGGCTTGTAAGCCATTTTAGTTTATAGGTATGCGCAGTCTTTGTCACAGTGCGTGTACCATTGATCGTGACTGTGGTACTATCGGTTGTGACTGAATAGTCTTTGAAAGTCTGAACCCTTGTGGTCAGTTGTTTATCACTGCCATTAGCCGTTACAGTCACATCAATTTCACCATTCCTGATGAAACTCTCATCGGCTGTACTGTCCTGGTAATTAGAGTAGACAATGGTAACAACCTTTGGGAAATAAGTGCTGTCGGGATGATCGACAGTCACAATCTTACTGCCCGATGTCAGAAGTGACTTTGAAGTTACATTCTGATAATTTGTCACCTGCAATTGCTCGAGAGTAACATCGACATCCTGGTCATTTTTATCTGCTGTTGCGTCCTGAGTATCGGAATTCTGAACCTGAGCAACCTGTCCTGATGTAAAAGTTGCCGGTGTAGTCGAATTGTCTTTTTTGCAACCACCCATTGTAAGGCCGCAAATAGCCAATGATAATAAAGAATAGATTAAACCTCGTGATTTCATACTTTTAGATTTTAATTAAGATCATAACAAACATTTTAGAAAACTGTTTTAAAAAAGTCAAAGATTATTTTGATAATAAGTCTCCCGGTATTTAGAATAAATGGCTAATTCTTAAGCTGTTTCCTCTCCTGAAGTTCTTTCAGCAGCTGCATCCTGTACTGATTTTCGGCCTGATAGAGCCTGAGAACCTTATAAGGTGAAAGGATGGTCTTTACTTTCCCGTGAAAATCCTTTGCCAGGGCTGCCTCGCTCACCTGTAATTCTATTATCCTGTCGGCGGCTTTAATCATTTCCTGATCACTTATGCTATTCTCATTCTGATTGAAGTTCTTGTTTATATCCTGCCTTTCACGCTGTATCTTATATTTCAGCTCCTGGTAATCATTGTATACAGGCCAGAACTTTTCAGCTTCCTGAGGTGTCAGATTAATACGTTTTGTGATAAAGCCGATTTTATAGGCATTAAGTCTTTCAACATTTGGATTCTGTGCCGAAGTCACGGTTACAAGAAATAACCCTGCAATGAATAAATAAATACTTCTCCTTGTCATTTCAATAAGTCTGATTATGAACTTCTAATTCAGTAACGTCAATATTCTCCAGCATTAGGTAATCAATCAAATCATTTGACTCTTCGTGGTATCCCATAGTTGGAGTTCCTTCCGGTTTCACAATTTCTTCAAGAGTCAAAATGTCGACATCATTAAGCAGGGTTGCATTTAACTCTTCAAATGTTAATTTTCTCATGAAAGAAGTTTCATTCCTGTGTGTAAAATAGGTTGTCCCAAAGAAGCTCAACAAACAAAGCAATGAAATTGAGGCAGCAATAGCTGTAAAATGTCTCAGCCTGGAATATTTGCTTAGTTGCCTCTCCTGAGGATTTATTCCGGAAGCGGATGAACTTATTTTTCGTTTTACCTCTTCAAAATAATTCTCCGGCACTTTGAACGGATTCCCTCCCGGTATATTTTCAAACTTTTCCATCACTCATTTAGATAATTATTAATGCCATTGGTTTAAACCGCCTTTAAAATATTCTGTACTTTTTTAACCGCATGATGATAAGAGGCCTTAAGCGCCCCAACAGAAGTCTTCAGAACAATACTCATATCTTCGTAGGTCATATCCTCAAAATACTTCAGGTTAAAAACAACACGTTGCTTTTCGGGCAAAGCGAGGATTGCATTCTGAAGCTTTATCATTGCCTCATCGCCGTCAAACCAACTGTTCCCTTCCACAGAATTTGCGAAAAGTCCCTCCAGATCATCAAGGGGGACTGCTGAATTTCTGGCCCTTTTCTTTATAAGTGCAAGAGCCTCATTGGTAGCAATTGCAAATAGCCAGGTGTAGATGGAGCTCTCTTTCCGGTAGTTTGCAAAGTTACGCCAGGCACTTATAAAAGTGTTCTGAAGAGCATCATCCGCATCCTCATGAAGTACCACAAGCCGTCTTATGTGCCAGTAAAGCCTTACACTGTAGACTTCAACCACAAGGTCGAAACCCTTGTTCAGGTCAGTCTCAATAATTTTCAGAATGTCGTTGTCAGACTTACTGTTCAATTCGGATCCTTTTTTCTGTTTGATGCCTGAAATGATAAAAAGTTTAAAGGACAATAATTTTTTTTTAATTAAGTTTCATTGCAGGTCACAAATGACAAATCGCATCTGACAGATTTGTTCTCTTATCTGACAGACAAATCACCTGAGTTCGTTGATTCATGCTAACATATCAGGCAATTACTGCGTTAAAATGTCAGAAACAAAATAATAAAACTGATTCATGAAAACAATATTCATTGCCGTAACGGGAATTATAACAGCATTGACAATGCTATATTGCCCGGGCTGCAGGAAAACTGACAGTATTGTTTCAGAGACTTCAGGCTTCAAACTTTCAAGTCCCTCGATAGGAGCCGACAGCCTTCTCCCCATCGATTATACTTGCGACGGAGTCAGTGCAACTTTGCCTATCGTATGGTCGGGTGCACCTGAGAATACCGTTTCCTTCGCAGTGATAATGCATCATATTGCATCACCCACTGATATCCACTGGTACTGGGTCCTGTACAATATCGCTCCCACGGTGACCTCTCTCCCGAGAAATGTGACAGGTATCGGGGTTCTTGGAACAAATAGCGTAAACGATAAAACGGAATATACTCCGCCCTGCTCACAAGGACCAGGTATCAAGGCATATACCTATACTGTATATGCTTTGTCAGCTTATCCTGTCATAACAGTTTCTCCCGAACTTGTTACCCGCCAGGTTTTACTCGACGCCATAGGGAGTATAACAATTGCAAGCACAAAAATGATTGTCTATTATTCACGAAATGTAAAATGAAAACTCTGCAAATTGTTGCGAATGGCATATTATCAATCAATACTAAAAATCATGAAAACCGGAAACTTTAAATCAAAAAGGCAAACAAAGACCGCAATTATTGGAATAATTGTGGCAATAGTATCAATAACACTTGCAGCTTCATGCAAAAAAGATGAGATTGTGGTAAGCTCCGACACCTCGGAACCTTTTACCAATCCCCAGTACAATCTGTCGCAGGCTATCTCGGATGAGGCGCAACAGAATACAATTTGTTTCGACGGGCTTGCATTTCTGACTGGAACTATAGGCTCCCAGTCATTTCTTCCTCCCGGAAAGGTTGCTGACTACAGTGGTTTCCAGTACTTCCGCGACAACGATCCTACAAAGCTGGGGCACAATACCAGTTTTGTTACAATAATCTCCTTCAACATCCTTCATCTTTTGACTACTGATCAGGTTAACTTGTTTGTCAGCAGGGCACAAAGTCAGATCGACATGATTAATGCATTCGCCTACAAAAGATACCCTCTGCTTAAGGCTTTCCGCAGGCTGAAGGATGGTGGCTTACCTACAGGAACAACAGAGCTTGGAAAGGACTCAGTTATAGCCTACACTGCCGGATTATACAAAATTGACGGACAGATTAGTTACGACAGGGCTGAGCTTTTTGGCGAAATAGTTAAATCACTTAGCTCCGTTCAGATAGCAAAACTAAACTCCCTTAAGGCTCTGAATGGGATAGGTAACTGGGACAGTACCCTTACAAATCCTCTGGAAGGACTAAATTTGGATAAGGATATCAGCGTAGCCGTAATGACTTATGGCAGTGAGTTTTATTCATGGTTCGCAGGTACCGTAACCTCCGATGTATATTTCTGCCCCGAAAGACACGGCACATACTTTGGCTCCTTCTACCTTAAAGACTGGCCCGCGATGGGCAATCCCAATTACACAATTGACGAAACACTCACAGCCAATGCCGGTCAGAATTTTCTGGCAATACTGACTGCCGGTCAGGCTGTAAAAATGAAAAGCATCGTTGATCTCCAGCGAAATGCAATAGCCGGGCTGGTTGCCAAAAGAACGGCAATTTCGACCGAGCTCCGTAAGTTTAAATCCCTGCAGACAGCCGACGAGGCAACTGTTTTATCTCTTTCGGAACAATATGGCGAAATGGACGGTGAATTAAGCTATTACTACGCCAAAATTTTTACAGAGGTGTATAATACCATGACAGACGATCAGAAGGCCCAGCTTCTGAAACTGGCAGGCGACCTGGGATATACAGATCCTTCCGGAGGCTTCCTATATTCAGAACCTATCCAGATGCCAGGCATAGAAACCACTGATTTTATGTTCCAGTAAATTCCTTTCAATTCGCAGGATTGCAATCAGATAAGGCTTGCACTCCTACAATTTTGAATTTCAATATTAATTTCCTGAATAATGGATTTTTGTTAAGTTAAAATTTTAAATTTCCGCGATTTTAACACACTTGTTTACAAATCATAAAAAACCAAACACACTATCACTTTCCTTACATTTCTTAAGTCATTGCAAGGGAGATATTAAAATTAAAAAACCAGCCAGAGTTTAAATAAATCTGTTTATGAACAGCAGAAAAATAAAATATGCAGAAATTGCCCTTATATCACTTGTATGGATAGTTCTCCTCGTAATACCTGTGCTCTTCAGGGAAGACAACAATAATCCCATCTGGAGGAGTATAGACAACCAGCTTGAAATCCTTGTCCCGGTGATGATTCTTTTCCTTCTGAACCGCTTTCTTTTTGTTCCCTTTATTCTCTTCCGCAGGAAATCGATTATGTATCTTCTTACTGTTTCAGGCATGATTGTGTTGCTTGCTTTCGGCTCCCACTATTACGATACCAGGATCAGCCTTCCTCCGGGTAATGGGCAGCCTTCAGAAATAAAAGGCGATAAGCCGCCGCGCCCTGCATGGGAAGAGGATGATAAGCCACAAAAACCACCTCAGCCTGCAAAAAGGCATCCCAGACCTGTACCTCCTTTCACCAATGTCATTATTCTCTCGTTACTGGTAACCGGGTTTGACAGTGGAATGCGTTCTGGCCTGAGATGGATAGAATCTGAAAATGAGAGGGTACGACTTGAAAAGGAGAATATCCAGACACAGCTTGGAATCCTGCAGAATCAGGTTAGTCCTCACTTCTTTATGAACACTTTAAACAATATTTACTCTCTGATAGAACTTGACAAGGAGAGGTCAAGGCAGGCAGTAATGAAACTATCTAAGCTGATGAGGTATCTCCTCTATGAAAATAAAAACGGGAAAGTAACGCTTAGCAGGGAATTTGACTTTTTAAGCAATTATGTAGACCTCATGAAACTAAGATATGCCGATGAGGTAGAAATAAAGTTTTCGGTGCCTGAAAATTTCACCGAAGCAGAGGTACCGGTTCTCCTATTCATTTCATACCTCGAGAATGCCTTTAAATACGGTGCAAGCTATCAGAATAAAAGCATTATTGAGACCTCTTTTGAAATAGTGAACGGACATTTGCAGTTTACCTGCTACAATACCAAAAGTGTTTTTTCCGATAATCATCAGAATGGGGGGATAGGATTGCAAAACAGCAGGCAAAGGCTTGAACTGATATACAATGACAGGTTTAACCTCACTGTTAACGAAACTGACGAAACTTTTACAGTAAAACTTTTAATACCTCTGACATGACTTTAAAATGCGTGGTTATTGACGACGAACCTCTGGCAGTTGATGCAATAGTGCTCTATATATCCCGTACTCCTTTTCTGACTCTTGAACAGAAATTTACAAATCCGGTAAAGGCTTACGAATACCTGTCGGAAAACCGTACTGATATTATCTTTGTTGACATCCAGATGCCTGACCTTACCGGCCTCGACCTGGTGAGGAAACTGGAATATCAGCCAGCGATTATTTTTACAACCGCCTACAACCAGTATGCCCTTGAAGGATTCCATGTTGACGCAGTCGATTACCTGCTCAAACCGGTTGATTACCCTGAATTCCTTAAAGCCTCGGAGAAGGCAAAACAATGGATCTGTGGCAGGAATAAAATAATGAACATTAAATCGGATAACGGCTTCCTCTTCATCAAATCTGAATACAAGGTGATCAGGATCGACCTGAACACTATAAAATACATTGAGGGGATGAATGAGTATGTCAGAATTCATAGAGAAAATGCAAAGCCGGTGATGTCATTGCTCAGCCTTAAATCGATTGATGAAAAACTGCCTGTTGATCAGTTCATGCGTGTACATAAATCATATATAGTCAACCTGAGGAAAATAACTGAAATAGAAAGCAATACAGTCTTATGCGCCGACGGCAGGGTAATTCCTGTCAGCAATCTCTATAAGGAGAGATTCCAGGAGTATTTAAACAAAAACTTCATGTTTTAGTTCTGGGAATCTGGTAATTTGACAGACTGACAATTCTTAAAGGAGCCATGAGATAAAAGATATTCTTTTTGAGTATTTTAAAAAGAAAGGTTTACGTCAGGCTGCTAAGGCTTATGACTGAAAAACCTATTTAAAGAATATTTTTATGTAAGTTTGAATAAAGAAAAGAGCTGGAAACGGTTCTCTGTTCTTAATAAAAATGTCATGTAATTACTCTCTGAAATCAATAAAACAAAAAGAACTGGTATGAACTTCAAAAACCTGAAAATCAGTCCCAGCTATATAATCGCAATAGCGATGTTCACATTTAATGTCAGTGGATTTTCACAATCGCCCTATAAAGCGGATCTTAGGTTCTCCCCGCCTGAATGGCAAACATCAATTTGTCTGCCGGATGATCCATTTAAAACATTAGTCGATAAAAATGGTGCCTTGTTATATGATTACAATCAGGGAGGACGCGAATTTGGTACTATCATCATTATTAAAGAAACTGTGGGAGCAGCCTGGAAAAAACAGGAGCTC
>CAIPJU010001055.1 GCA_903865465.1 uncultured Bacteroidota bacterium | reverse complement strand
GGTCCGCAGCTTGAAAACTTTAATAATATTGCCATCTCTCCCTACTCTTGGAAGAGCTATAAGCGGACTGAATACATTATCGTTATGCGGCAGGGGATCTACTTTTTTCCTTGCTTCAATACAGAGCAGCTCATTGATAAGAGCCTCCTTTTTTATCCTGAAACCTGCCCGTGAAAGCCTGCCGAGAGCTTCCGCCCTCGAGATAACGGCATTCTCACCATTTGTAAGAAAATTGTAGATGCCCCGGGTTGGCCTGAATTTTGGAAGTACCCGCCTGATCAGGAAATCGAAAGTGTAAAAGATATAATTTATGACCGGAGGGAATCTCTTCAGATACCGGTTCTTTCTCTGATCCTTTGTCTCCACACAACATAAGAAATAACCATTGTACCCCAGCTTCCTGTTCACGGCATCCAGGAAATGATCAAGCTTCTTTATATTGTTGATCCGTCGGAGGTTGATAATATAGTTGTAACCCGAGGAGGGTAGTCCTGCAACATTGAAGATGGTAGTGGTTGATAAGACAGCCGTCTTGCCCGAGAGTGCCTTTCCTGCAAGTTTCAGGATGGCCTCCGACAGGTCGTGTCCGACCTCATTCTCAATAGCTGTAACAACTTCGCTGTCGATGCCTGTTATATCAGTCTCCTTGTAATTGTTTCCGTTTGTGCTTCGAAGAAGTTCCGTCTCGCTTATGAGTTCCGGTTCTTCCTGATTCCCGTTTTCGTCCTGGTTCTGAATGTCGGCTCTCCTGTAGGCAAGGTAGAAGCCGCCGCTAAAAAGTTCAAAGATGGTGGTGATCAGCGCTGTTCCCAGGACCACCGTCTCAACGTTATGGTTGTGCTTTATAAGCCGGAGGAGAATTGAAATAATGAGTACTGTAAGGAAATTGCTTCCGAGAACCCTTACAAACAGGGAATTCATATTTCTGATCTTACCCCTGTTGATCTTACCGTTAGCCAAAGAGACAGAAATCCAGATAATTATCATTCCAACGAGAACAATACCATTTTCTTTCAGGCCGTCTCTATCGGGAAGGGTAAGGAAAATGAGTACATACGATATCGCAATAAGCAGGATATCGGCTGTAAGGGTAAAAATTCTGTATTTACTGGTCTCCATCAGGTTAGAAAAACTACTAGTGCAAAATTAAGTTAAAAAAGTTCTTTTCACTAATATTCCGCCTCCGGCTTAAAGATAGTTTTTCATGATGAATTTTACACAAATGATGTCATATCATGCAGAATAGCTTTAACCAACCGTTTTAGGGGATAAAGGCTGATAATTATTGGATTAACGCATTCATTTTGGGGATTTACTATCCTTATTCAATTAAAAATTTTGATATGAATGCTGAAAATTTTGATGAAAATTCTCAGAAACCGATCGTCATCCCCCCGTTAATTGTGCTCTTTATTCCCTGAAAGATCTCCGGGCTCCACCTGCTGTCGCCACTTACATTGCTCCATACAAAGGATCCCCATAGATACAGATCATTGATTACCTGGTATGACCCTTTAACTCCCGCCGATCTGTTATGCCACTTAACAGGAGTAAGCGGCTTGTTTCCCAGCCTCGACCCGCCCATTTCCGTATAATCCTCACCCCTGATAGCATCGAGGAAGAAAAGGTTCAGGTCGAGTGTCCGCATCGGGTGGTAATCGAAGGCAGCATACCACTCCCTTGCATTGTCCTTAACGTAATGGCCAAGGTTGAAGTTCTGTGTCGCGAAGGTGAGAGTCGGCACATAGTGCTGGAAGGTAAGCGGATAGGTATAGGTGAATTCGGTGGTGAAGGAGAGGTTCTGCACCGGAAGATCCGACACCCTGAAGCCTGCTTTCCAGCTGAAGAAATTCCATTGATCCTTCATTGTGAACCTGCTAACCGACAGTTCATCAACAAAGAGGCTTGCATAAAGATGAAGGTTCCTGATCTGTCTCGAACTGATATCGAAGAACATCTGCGAGTTCATGTTATCGATCCCCGAGGTGAGCGAATGGTCGACCGACTTGTAGAAGAATAAGGGTATCAGGTAGGCGGGATTTACATTCCCGTCGTCATACACTATACTGTTCCCTGCCGAGATATGAAGGTTTTTAAGAGGCGTGAAGCTGTACATGTTGGCGGCTATATACTTCCTGTGGTAGCTCTCGCGGTAGTTTGTGCCGTAGCTGTTGGTGACCCAGTAGGAAGCTGTGCTGTCGACTACCATCGAGTTGAGCCATCCGTGGAGATAGTTGAATTCGAACCACTTTACAGGGGATATATGCAGCCTTAACTGGACAAAGGATGGATTATTCCCTCCAAAGATATTGGCTCCGTTATAGTTGGTTCCCCATTGGACACGGTCTTTTACCAGACCAACATTTCCCCATTTCCATGAATAAGTTATGCCTCCGCTCATCTCGCTCCAGTCGTTTCCCTTCAGATGACCGCCATCCCTTTTATTAAGGTATTCCGGTCTCCCGAGGATTGGGGTTTCATGGTTGTCGCGGAGTGAGGCATAGAAGCCCCAGTGACCTATATATCCCCGTGCCTCAGCCCCGTTACGCAGGTAGGTGGCTTTCCCTGAAGAGTTTTTGAAGATCTCTCCCCCCAGTATTGGATTTATCGTCAGCGAAAAGAGAGAGTCGCTGTAGTAAAAAAGGTCCTTACGTCTCTTCCAATCCTTTCCCGTGTTGAGTTCCTTCCCGAAATCGAGCATATAAAAATCAAGCTCATCGGCTCTTCGCTTGTTGAGAAGCTCTTTTTTCCCTTCCGCCTGGTTGAGGCAGCTGGCATTGATAAGCCTCGATAAGGGCTTTATGGCGGAGTTGTG
>CAIPJU010001054.1 GCA_903865465.1 uncultured Bacteroidota bacterium | reverse complement strand
TTTCCAATAATTGGGGAATAAGCAGTATATTCACTAATGAGATTAATGGTAATTAGGAATGCTTTGAACAATCATGTAAAGAAAAAAGATAAAAGGCAAAAGATAAAAACAATCGGTTAATTCAATACACAACTTCGAACTTCCGACTTCCGACTTCGGACTTCGGACTTCCGACTTTTATCTTTTTCATTTTGTCTTTTATCTTATTTTAAATTTCATTTAACTGTATAAATTTCTGGTTGCCGGGTATGAAGTGGGCAGTGAAAAATGAAGTGATCAGGGGCTACCAGTTCAGTTATGACAACCTGAACAGGATGTTGCAGGGGAACTATGCAGAAGGGAATTCACTCAACGCAAATACAGGTTATTACTCGGAATCGGTAAGCCAGTATGATAATAAAGGGAATATAAAAGCGCTGCAAAGAAAATACAATAACACCACTGTTGACAATCTCAGCTATGCCTATTTTACAAAGTCGAACCGTCTTCAGAAGATAACCGACACCGGAACCGCAAGCTCCCTGGTAGATGATTACCCTGGTACCAGTCAGAATTACGGTTATGATGCAAACGGCAACATGACCTTTGATGGAGCAAAGAACATTACCATTACCTATAACCAAAGCATAAACCTGCCTAATCAGTTAGATTTCGGAAGCAATAACCGGATCTTCTACCATTACACGGCAGGAGGAGCAAAGCTTGTTAAGCACACCGTTCCTGCCACGGGAACCGGTACTTATACTCATTACATCGGCAATATTGTTTACGAAGGGGGCGCTCTCTCGTACATCCTCACCGAAGAGGAAAGGCTCGTGGCAACTGGTACCGGCACAGACAGGAAGTTCCTTTATGAGTACAATCTGAAGGATCACCTTGGCAATAACCGGGTCACCTTCATGGGGACCGATCTGGGAGGAGCTGTCGATATAGTTCAGACAACGAGTTATTATCCTTTTGGTCTTGTTATGAACCAGTACAACGGGAACACAGCAGCAGGTTATTCAAAAAACAAGTACCTGTATAATGGGAAAGAATTGCAGGATGATAAGATGACAAGTGAGGCATTAAACTGGTTTGACTACGGGGCGAGATTTTATGATCCCCAGATTGGGAGATGGACTACAGTGGATCCATTAGCTGAATCCTCCAGAAGGTGGTCTCCTTACAATTATGCTGTGAATAATCCAATAAGGTTCATTGACCCAGATGGAATGGCAATTGATGATTATTTCAACAAACAAGGTGAATTTCTTGGGAAAGATGAAGCAAAAACAGATAATGTTAAGATTATTGAGCAGTCGGATTGGGATGCTAATAAAACAGTTAACTCTGACAAAACTGAAACTATAAATCATAAAACAGGAAAAAACCCCGCTAAGGATCATTCAAAGTCAAATATTTCTACAGAAGCAAGCTTAAACATATATGAGCATTATAATCCAACAGATGCATATTTAGAAGCAAGTTCAGGAAAAGGTGATTTGGGAGGAATGCAATTTATTGGTGGGCAAAAAAAAGGTGATCCTAAAACTATAGAAATTTATCTAGAAGGAAATAAAAAGCAAGGAATTGCTGATCATGCTAATGAAATAGTAAATCTTTTCTCCCACGAAGAAAAACACAATTCTGATCTAGATGTTCTTGGGTTTAAAGCATATAATAATCTGACCACAACCCAACAAGAACAACGTGCCATAATCACTCAACTACAAAATAGTAGTTTTAGCAATACACGTTCTAACTTTCAAACAGCTATAAAAGAGTATGGCAGGAAATTTGGTATGGTATTCCCAGTCCAGTCAAATACTATATTTCTTAATCAATCACATTGATGATGAAACCAACAATGATTTTGTTATTTGTGTTAATTAGTTTTACAACTAAGTCTCAAATTAGCTTTTCAATTAATGAATTGAATGTCTATAACATAAATATAGTCGTTTCAAAAAATACTTATAATGAAGGTGCTGAAGATGGACCAATAATTGATGGTCTGTTTACAATAAAAAATAATACAGATTCATGTGTCACCATTTATCCATCCAAGTCAAATATTCAAATTTTATTCAGTTTTATGGAGAAGCAATATT
>CAIPJU010001053.1 GCA_903865465.1 uncultured Bacteroidota bacterium | reverse complement strand
CAACCATGATATAAATAACCCGGATTCTAAAAAGTTTGATGGTGACAATTCTTACCCCGTACCGACAATAACGGCCGATCAATTCAGATCATTGTATTCTGATTTTGGTTATGGCAGTGCTATTGCAACAGATCCGAATTCACTGAGTTATGTAGCTGAGCCGGTCAAAGGTCTCTGGGTCTTATGCCTCGACGCAAACGAATATTATAATAACACCTCTGATTATTGTGTTGTTGCAGGAAATATTAAAGATGGAACCATGGCATGGGCTAAGGAAGAGCTTGCCGAGGCAAAGGAGAGAGGCAAGACTGTAATAGGTATGATGCACCATGGCGTAATCGAGCATTTCATGGGCGAATCGGTTATATTCTCCGATTACCTTGTTGACAATTGGGAGGCTAAAGCCGATGAACTGATGAATGCAGGTTTGAGAGTCATTTTTACAGGACATTTTCATGCCAATGATGCCGTTGAAAGGGTAACCGGCGCCAACTCACTGGTTGATATTGAAACAGGATCACCGGTTATTTACAGCTCCCCCTACAGGTTGGCAGTTCTTGCTGATAATAAACTTACTATAAAGACAAAACATGTTGAAAAGATTTATTTCCCAGGCCTGACTGGTTCTTTCCAGGATTTTGAAAAAGCCTTTACACTGAACGGAGTGGAAATCCAGGCACAATATATGCTTACAAATCCGCCATATAGTGTTCCTGCTGATATAGCTGCAGGAATTACCCCGGTTTTTGCCCAGGCTATGCTTGCTCATCTTGGTGGTGACGAAACGATTTCTGCTGAGGCTGAGGCAGCAATTCAGGCAGTGAATGATGTTTCACCCGATCTTGCCCAGATTCTCATGGGTTTATATTATGACCTGCCTCCTGCTGATAACAGCCTTGTGGTTAGTTTAAAGTAATATACTGATTCTCTCTCTTTGGGTTTAGGTCCTGAATATTTATCCCTTGTGCCTCTGATGAATTCCCTGATATTCCAAATGTCTTCAATGGCTGGAGTTTTGAGAATGCATCAGAGCACAAGGGTTTTTAGATGGATTTTTTAAATAGAGTCAACAGAAGTTGTCAATTGTAAGCTGAAATACTCTTTACTCAATTACTACCGTATTAAATGAATTGGCTTTTAGCTGAGCCGAATAATTTTTTCCGCCAATACCAAAAGTGATGGTTTTATCTGTTTCTCCTTCATTACTTAATACAACTACCACGCTCTTATCGGGATTTTCAAAGGCAAGGATGTCATTAAATTCACCGGAGCTTACTAACAATTTTGCACCGGGCTTCACAAACTGACTGAAATGCCTGATAAGATAATATTCATGATTATAATGGTAAGTTTTATTCTCTTTATTAACGGTTATCAGTGAGTTCTGACTCCAGCCCCACCTGCTGATGCCTCCTTCTTCGAGAGCAATATTCCAGTAAAGATAAGCGGAGGCTCCATTCGAAATATAATGTTTCATCAGTCCCCAGCAATATTTGCAGTAAGTCCAGCTGTTCTTACCGTCGCCGCATTCCTGCTCCGACTGGTATAGCTTAAGATCGGAATATCTTTTATGTATCCCCGCAATGGCCTGTTTCCCTGCCCATTGAAAACCGACCCCTTTAATGTATTTTCCCGATTCAGGGTTATTCAATATGGTATCAATCAGCGCTTCATTTGGCCTTTCCATTGTTCCAAACATAATTTCAACATTCTGTTTCGACATTGCAGGGCCTAGATATCTGCCGATGAATGTCGAAAGTCCCGATGCCGTCCAGGTACAGCTGGGAAAAACCTGGCATGAGTTGAACTCGTTTTGCGGCATTATCATTGAAACAGTGATGCCCTGCTTTCTGTACTCCTCAATAAACCTGGAAAAGTAAAGGGCATAAGCCTTAAAGTATTTATCTTCCTGGATGAACATATTTGTTCCCTCTTTGCCTGCTCTGTCAGGGCTAAGTCCATTCCGGTATTTTGGATCAGTTTTAGGCCACGAAACTCCACAGGCGTAATGCTTATTCCATTTCATCCACGATGGCGGACTCCAGGGGGAGGCCCAGAGTTTAAGTGACGGGTTATAATTCTTTGCCTCCCTGATATAAGGTACCAGGGTTTTCAGGTCATTGGCTATGCTGAAGCCAGCCATATCAAAATCGTTCTCCTTTTCGTCGTAGGAATACCAGTCGAGTGAGAAGTCATTGGCCCCAACCGGCATACGGCAGACAGTGAAGCCGGCACCGGAATCCGGAGCAAAAAGTTCCCGGAAAATGTCTTTTCTCTCTTTTTCACTTAGCTGACTCAGCGCAGTCCAGCCCAGTTCATTGAAGCAGCCTCCGAATCCTTCAATAGTCTGAAGTTTAGTGTTTCTGTCGATCATTACATCCGGTTGCTTCGTTGTAGAAAACGACACCAGATTTTTTTCAGATTTCCAGGGCTCCTTTTCGGTTGTGGAAATCAATTCAATCTTTTGACCATAGCCAGATGAGTATGTTATGGCAGATAATAATATGATCTTTAAATATCTCATTTTTTAAGTTTTATTTAGCGGGTTCAAATTAGGAATATTTCAGAAGAAGATCAGAGCAATGGTTAAACATGGTTATTCAGTAATTTTATTTTTGATACCATAAGTGAGATGCCAAGTCCGAAAATTCCGATAACCGCAAAGGAGTATTGAAGACCTGCAGCCTGTGAGATATAGCCTATCATCGGCGGTCCCATCAGGAAGCCAAGGAAACTGACACTCGATACTGTTGCAAGGGCAATTCCGGGCGGAATTTTTGTATGTTTTCCGGCGGCGCTGTAGACTGATGGGACTATGCTCGACACGCCAAGTCCGACAATCATAAAGGCAATAGCTGAAGTGATGATATAAGGGAATAAAACCGCCATATATAAACCGGTCGAGATCATGACCCCGGAGATCTGAAGTAACCTTTTCCGGCCAATTTTTGAAGTAATATAATCAGCCATGAAGCGTCCTGAAGCCATCATTATCATAAATGAGGTGTAACCCAGAATGACAAGTGAGGAGGGAGCTTTTACCACATCCTTAAAGTAAACACCACTCCAGTCAAACATGGCACCTTCGCTCGCCATGCTGCAGAAGCCTATGATTCCAAGCTGGACTAATGCGCTGTCGGGTTTATTGAAGAATTTGCGTTTCGGCTCATCGCTGTTTACAGGAGCTTTTCCTTTGACCAGATAAGGATAGTTAAGCGAAATAATAATGCAGACAATACAAGCCACTGTTAAAAAATGCCAGTAAGGCTCTGTTCTCAGGTTTATCATTGTTAGCCCGATAAGCGCCCCGGTAAACCCTGCCATACTCCAGGCTCCATGAAATGAGGACATAATTGGCTTCTGATAAAGTCGTTCGGTTGAAATTCCCTGGGTATTAATAGATATATTGCACAGATTGCCAGCCAATCCGAAGAAGAACAGAGCTATAGCCAGCTGCCAACCTTTGCTGACAAGCCCAATATTGCTGAGACATAAAAGGTAAAACGGAAGTGCAAAAAGCGCAACCTTGTTGCTTCCGAAACGGGTGACGAGTTTTCCCGAGAAGGTCATCATGATAAATTGCGCCACGGGCATTGCAAACAGGATCGAACCAAAGGCTGCATCATTCAGGTGAAGCTTGCTCTTTATGTCAGGAATCCTGCTGGCCCATGTTGCAAATGTAAGCCCCATGCTGAAATAAAAGAGGGTAACGGTAATCCTGGTACGTCGGTTGGGGGTGATTTTTCCCAACTTTCCTGTTAATAAATTAGTGTTTTCCGTCATTGGCTGATCAGGGTCTTTGAGGCCCGGCCGCAAAATTATTAAATTCCTCAAATAATTAGTTCAGATGATTTAAGAGTTTCATCCTGCACGGGAATATATATTTTTACATATTTACAAAACAGAAAGGGAAAAGGGTTCCGGTTTGTTTTATTAGGCTATTCTGAAAAGCACAAAATTTTGTTTTCAATTGTTCTTACCCACCAGGCCTCTATGACTTTGCTGCGCCTGTCAGGGCAGACCTGAAGGGGGAGCAATTGATTATCAGCATTTTTAAAAGTCCCCTTTAAGGGATTTAGGGGTAAAAAAACCTTTTCGGAGTGGACTCTTTTATTAAATTCAAATATCTGATTATGACTCGATTTAATTCTCCCGAAATAAATCATCTTTATGAGAAGAGGCTCACTGGCATAAGGATGAGAATGTCTTTCAACGCCTACAACAGCGGGGAGCTCTGGAAAACTTTTATGCCACGCAGATCTGAAATAAAGAACCGTCTTTCAAATGAGCTGATCTCATTGGCGGTTTACCCCGAATTTTACTTTTCAGGGAATATTGATCCGCAAATTGAATTTGAGAAGTGGGCCTTGGCGGAGATAGCTGATTTTGATGATGTTCCCCCTGGCATGGAAACATTTAT
>CAIPJU010001052.1 GCA_903865465.1 uncultured Bacteroidota bacterium | reverse complement strand
CATGATTAGTATTGTCTGAAATTGGTTTATTCCTGTTTCTTTTCAATTTGTAAAAACCACCTTCCCATTCTTCGGAAATTCAATAGTTAGAATATCTTTATCCGATTTGAATGTGCCGTTCCAACTGTATTTTATCTTATAAGGATTTGTTCCGAAAGGATTTCTCAATTTGCAGACTCCCCCCTTTTCTGAAATTATTTCAACCTTTTCTACTTCTCCTCCCTTTTGTTCAGCCGAAACCAGGAAGGCTCCGGCCGCACGCAACGTGGAAAAAGATAAATCCTTCCAGCCAGTGGGTATCGCCGGGAAGATATGAATTATTCCGGTATGACTCTGAATCAGCATCTCCTGAACTCCCGCGGCAAAGGCGAAATTTCCTTCGAGCGTGAAAGGACGGTATTTCATCTTCGAAAACCCTTTGTCATGTTGCTCACCATTGACATGGAAACTGTTGGGAAGACAGAAATTCGCAGAAAAAATGCGAAGCGATTCGGCCGCTTTATCGCCCATGAAAGCGCGGGCATAAAGGTTACCGAGCCAGCTCCATGAATAACCGCACCACCAGTCGGGTCCTCTTTTTTCAAGGTTTGCCAATGTTGATTTTATGATTTGCTGGTCTTTTTCACCCTTCGACCAGTCGATTACTCCAAGAGGATGCCACCCCACGAGGTGAGAGAAATGGCGGTGTGATTCGATATACGGATGACCAGGGGCGAAGGCCATGCCTCCTGAGTCATCCAAGGCAAATGCCGGCCATTCATGCAGAATGGATTTCCATTTCACCGCCTCATCCTTTTTGCCAAGTTCATTCGCGAGCTCTTCAGCCTTTTCGAATGTCCATCTGATAAATCCAAGATCGAAATTGGTTGTTTGCGGAAACCAGGCTTTGATTGAATTATCATGTATCTCCGGGCTCGAACTTATCGGTAATTTTCTAATTCCATGCTCATCTTTGACTGATATCTGGTCGAGGTAAAGAGCGACATCGCTGATCCAGGGATAGGCTTTTTCGCGAAGGAATTTCTTATCTTTAGAATAGATCCAGTGAAGGTAAAAATGCTGGGAGAGCCATGATCCAACTGTAGGACCGAACGAATATTGGATCCAACCTCCCATAGGTTGTCCATCAAGTGTAGTCACACCCGGGACATTCATTCCGGAAGTGCCAAAATAAGTTTTTGTATATTTCTTGAAACAATCCCTGTATTTCCAAAGCCAGTTCAGATATCCCTCCTCAAGGTCGAGATGGTTGGCAGAATATGCTGGCCAGTAACTAAGTTGGGTATTGAGATCGTGATGAAAGTCTCCTTTCCATGGTGGTAGTTTCCCGTTGTCTGCAGTCCAGACTGCCTGCAGCGAGATTGGCGGAGCGTCGGCACGGGCAGCAGAACCAAACTTATATTGCTCAAGAACCCACTGTTTTTCAAGTATTGTATCGGGCAGACTTATCGATGATTTTTCCCAGAAGGCTTTCCACCATGCGGAATGAGTTTGAAATGCAAGGTCAAAGGTTTCACTGTTTAGCATCAGGGATACCAACTCAGCTGCAGTTTTATCCCCATTCTTTGATGAAAAAGAGGAGGTGATTGTCCAAACTCCTACCAATGCTTTACCAGAATACTTCCATGCCACTGCGACTTCATATTCAAATCCATTCCATCCTTTTTGCGTGTAAACCAGCTTATGTGGCGTATGTATAACTCGACCTTGCTCATATCCTAATCGCTGGAGGTCCTGTCCCTCAACGGGACCATCAGACTTACTTTTCTCCGCTTTCTGATACAGGGGAGGTATCACCACAGGAATAAAATCTTTGGAAACATTCTCAAAACGGAACCATCCGACAGGTTGTATAGCATGAACAAAGGTTTGGAGTTTTGTCCCGTTTTTCCATACCGTTTCGTTAATGGCCTTACCTACTAAAAGTTTAGTCTGAACAACATCGCCAAAGCTTTTTGTATCAAATTCCATCGCAGCTCCCGGAATCTTTGAAGGAGCCGGTAAGGCATCGTATGGGACATCAAACAGATTTTGAACTGCCTTGTAGTTGCTGTCCTTTACCTGTTGTTGGACCCATTTGAAACTAAACTCGGGTTTTGTGAAATTCTCCATTGGGCGCAGATCCCATAAATCGGCACGGTCGAGAGAAAACCGCAGATGACCTTCCTTTTGCCAGATCAGGGCCCCTAACATCCCGTTTCCCAATGGAATACCTTCGTCCCATGATGAGGCTAAAACAGGAAATTGAAGGTTGTATTTTGGGAAATTGTTTGCTGCACCTACAGGGAGAAGCATCCAAAGGGAAAAGATTTGCAGGAATAACAGCTTAATAGGTTCCATACTGGTAAAGACTAAAAAAAAGTATAAAATTGGCAATTTGAGGTATTACTGACTAAACTGACAGAAGTGAATTTTTCCCAGGACTTTGTCTAATTAATTTTCTCTCAGCCACACTGAGACACCTCGGTGTGGCTCAGAGAAAATTAATTAGATTTATGAACTTATTTTTTTATCCCGATAATATGTCTAATTCAGATGTAAAGTTATTTCTATGGTTGGCAACAGTATGACCTTAAATGAAGAAGTTCATCGACAACCCTGCTCATGAAAAGATTTTTTTGATCCT
>CAIPJU010001051.1 GCA_903865465.1 uncultured Bacteroidota bacterium | reverse complement strand
TTTTGCAAAACAAGACCTTAAAGTTTTTAGATTATTCCAAGCTTTCTGTTTCCTGTTTAGACAAATAGAAATGCCATTTTATTTCAGATTATTTAACTCTTATTATCCATTGCCGGGCTATTTTTACGAACCAATTAAGGCGCTGCCATATCCGGTCATTATTTGGATAATCTGAAAATAGTTTTAAAGGCGCGTTCATTATCTCTTCGAATTCCGCGGGTGTAATTCCAAGTTTCTTAATGACATATTCCTTATCTTCCTGAAGCCGGTCAGCAGGAGCCGTTGGTTCTGAGATCTCTGATAATGCATCTGCGCGTGTAACCTGTCCCGATAGTATCAGAGCCGAGAGATAAGATCTGCGAAGATCGAAACCGAACTTTTGGGGAAGATAGTATGCGTGGAAAAAACGTGTAAATATTGATTCATAATGTTTTCCTCCATAATCGCGCCATGCCAGTTCATCAGTAATAATTTGTTTGGCATCCTGTTTCACATAGGGGACATAATTCAAGACTGGTACCCATCTTATTCCCTTGATAAGAAAGTAATTCACATAGCTGAATAACGATAACTTTGGGAAATTCCGGTACTTTTCCTTACCAAATTTATGATGTATCCCGGTAATGAGTCTGGAATCCTTCGAGCCATAGAGCCATGAACCTGGCATTATAGACTCTGTAACAATGTTATTACCCGCAAAAATATAAGGGATTCCCTTTTCTGCTGCTGTCCGCACCAAAACAGCCCATATTGCATGATCAGTAGGAATTTCAATATTGGAAATAGATGATTTCAGAAAAGATATTTGCAGGTCTCTGAATTTATCCCAATCGAGGACATGAGTAAAAAGATCTATATCAAGCCTCTTTACCACCTGTTCCACATTGGCTACTGAAAGCTCGGAATTCCAGCCATTATCGAGGTGAAGGGCAAGGGGTCGCAATCCGTATTTGCGTTTAACAAGATAAGCTACATAAGTACTATCAACCCCTCCACTGATTCCGATGATGCAATCATACTGCTTACCTTCACCCCGTCTCTTAACCTCTTTAATCAGGTTTTCAAATCGTACCTGTCCTTCACTGTCATTAAACAGGTCTTTTATTATACGATCGTTATAATCATGACAGTGGTTACAAATGCCGTCCTGATCAAAAACAATATCAGGTACGGTTGTATCCATTATACACTGATTACAAATACGATAATTACTTTCCATAATATTTCCTTCTTATTCTGATTGATTGTTTTCAATATTTTTGAAAACAGATATTCTTTTTGGATCCAATTATTGATTATAAAGGATCGCCTCAAGCTCTTCATATCTGGGATAGCTTATCAGAACTGCCCTGTGAATTCCCTGAAAAACAAACATAGAACCTGCAGCAACAGCAGAGGCACCCGCTTTAATTGCCAGCTGAAAATCTTCCATTTTACCTGCGCCACCGCTTGCTATTACAGGAACCGATACTTTTTCACATACCTGCTGAATCAGATTTAAATCATAACCCGACATTGTGCCGTCCCTGTCAATTGAATTAACAAATATCTCCCCTACGCCTGCATCCTCAATCATTTTAAGCGTTGTAAGCAGATCGGTATCGTGTTTCCTGGTGCCTGCATGAGTATAGATTCTTTGCTTCCCGAAAAGATCTTTCCTGATGTCAATGGAAACAACAATACTCTGGTTCCCGAAATTTCTGGAAGCCTCCTTTATCAATCCAGGATTGAGATGGGCAGCAGTGTTCAGGATCACCTTTTCAACTCCTGTTTTAAATAACCTGTCAATCTGTTCAAGCCTGTTAATTCCGCCTCCGTAACCAATAGGCATAAAGGCTTCTGAGACGATATCTTCTATT
>CAIPJU010001050.1 GCA_903865465.1 uncultured Bacteroidota bacterium | reverse complement strand
TTTGTTACTATTCACCCCTGTTCAAAAACAGGGGTTGTTAACAATTTGGGGTTAATTATTTTGATTATTTCTGTAATCTATGCGATGTTAACAATTTGTGTTGATTGGTATTCATAAGATGGTTGATTTTATTGTTGTTTTCATAGTTTTCTGACGTTACTTTGCAACAAACAAAAGTGTTGTTGTGAATCCATTCCAGGAGATAGAACGTCTTAAAAAAGAGAACAAAGAACTTCGAAAAGAAGTCGAAGAACTTCGTAAGGAGAACCAGCAATTCAAAGAAATCATAATAACGCTTTTATCTAAAGTTGCTTCTCTTGAAGAACGGCTTGCCCGATACGAAAATCCCAAAAACAGCCGCAATAGTTCTATCCCTCCCAGTCATGATTATTTTCGGCCATCTAAAACGCGAAGCCTGAGGGAACCCAGTGGCAAAAAGCCGGGAGGCCAGCCGGGACATGAAGGCACCACCCTTGAGATGGTAGAAAAGCCCGATGAAATTATTGAACATATCCCTCAATTCTGCAGCTGTTGTGGTCTTGATATAAGCCAGATTCCTGCTGAATTGGTTGAAAGTCGTCAGGAAGTTGTTCTTCCTGTGATACAGCCGGTATTTATCGAACATCAGGCATTTCAAAGAACATGTACATGCGGCAATACCGTGGTTGCTGATTTTCCGGATGGAATAACACCCGGCATCAGCTATGGCCATAATGTTGAAAGCCTTGCGGCCTATATGAACGCCCGTCAATTTGTACCCTTTCACAGGCTGGCCGAAATGTTCCGGTACGTGTTTAATACTCCTATCAGTGAAGGGGCATTAGTGAAAGCAATTAACCGGGTTGCCAAAAAAGCTATTCCTGCATATGAACTCATCCGTAAACGGGCAGAAACCGCTGATGTTAATGGCGGAGACGAGACCGGAATGAGAATAAACGGGCAGAAAGGATGGTTCTGGACACTTCAGGGAAAACTCTTCACCTTCATCATTGCTTCGCTCAACAGAGGTGCCCAAACCCTTTACCAGCATTTTCCCAATGGGTTCGCTTTTTCTGTCCTTGTTCATGATTGCTGGAGATGTTACTTTAAAGTTGCCGCTGTCGCCCATCAAATTTGTTTGGCCCATTTACTGCGCGAATTCAATCATATTGACGACTGTTACAAACTTAAATGGGCAACTGATTTTAAACAACTTCTGGTTGAAACCATTGCCTTTAAAAAGACACTCCTGCCGGAGGATTATCACAAAACATTAAATCAAAGAACGGAATTTGAAAATCGACTTACCAAATTACTTGAAGAACCCATTAAGAAAAAACATCACTTAGCAATAAGCCTTCAAAACAGATTGGTCAAATATCGACAGCATATCTTGACTTTTTTGTATTATCATCAGGTACCTCCAGATAATAATGGTTCAGAAAGAGCTATCCGAAATGTCAAAGTCAAGCAAAAAATATCCGGCCAGTTCAAATCTGTTTCAGGTGCGGAGTCGTTTGCAATCCTGCGATCGGTAATCGACACCTCCATAAAAAACAACCTGAACCCTTTGCATTCTCTTTCCCAAATTAATGCCCTATATTTGTAGGGGGTGAACAGTTACAAAAATAGATTACTTTTATTTTTTTTATACTAAAAATACTTGATGTATATAATATGAAAAAGTTATATGGAATATTGATTATACTAATCCTTGTTGGGCT
>CAIPJU010001049.1 GCA_903865465.1 uncultured Bacteroidota bacterium | reverse complement strand
TATCATCGCACCATACCATCGCAACTTTTCCAGGGGTTGCAAGGGCTGTCTCATCAACAACATCGAAAGCAAAATTGAAATTATCAGGAATATTAATCCTGAAATTATCCTTTAAATCCTGGTATGAATTGTAATCTACCCGTGATAAATATTTATCAAGCATCATATTTGTAAAAGTTTAATCATTTATAATACTACTGCCAGAAACCTGACAGATTCGTTGTTCAGAGCCTTCATTGCATGCTTGCAGCCCGAATCGAAATAGACTGAATCACCAGCATTGAGAATAATCTCATGACCGTCAATAATTGTCAGTAAGGTCCCCTCAATGACATAATTGAATTCCTGTCCCGGGTGGGTACTGAATTCAGGAATATCATTGTCAGGTTTAGGATCGACAGTCACGATCCAGGGCTCTGCCTTCTTATGTACGAAATTGTAAGCCAGGCTCTCATACTTATATTGTTTCCTCCTCTCAAGTTTAAGCCCTTTACCCTTCCTGACAACACTGTATATATGCATCCTTGGGTTATCGCCACCCAGCATTACCGACATATCAATGCTAAACAGCTCGGAGATTGTCAGAATTATGCCAATTGGGATATCTACCGTACCACTTTCATATTTAACATACTCTGCAGGAGAAAGGCCAAGCTTGAGGGCAAGGGTTTCCGCCGATATTCCTGAAATCTCCCGGATCTCCCTGATTCTTTCAGCTATTTGTTTTATCTGTTCTGTCATAATCACATTTTTTGATGATTCAATAATACGGAAATTATTAAACAGGTGAAACTGAAGATATTTATTTTTAAGTAAGAAAAATAGTCTTTTATTAACCTTACTCCTGCAAAGACTTACAGACCTAAAGATTAAATCAATTTACAGGTTCATTATCCAACTTACAATCCTTTGTTTAAACCTGGTGTAAGGCGGATATCTGAGCCAGATATCCAGAAGATTTGACTTAACCAGAACCGACCTCATATTCGAGAAGGTCTCAAACGACTTCCTTCCATGATAGCGTCCTATACCGCTTGAGCCCAGACCTCCAAAAGGAAGGAAGGGCGATGCAATCTGAACAACAGTATCGTTTACAGATGCTCCGCCTGAATTAGTCCGCTGCATAAATTCCTTAACAAGACCACTGCTCCGCGTAAAAATATAGGCAGCCAGTGGTTTTGGGTGCTGCTCTATTATCTGGTATACCTCCTCAAAATCCGAAAAATCGACCACAGGGAGAACGGGTCCGAATATTTCATCTTTCATAACGAGGTCAGTAGGAAGAACATCCTTTAATACAGTGGGAGAGACAAACCTCGATGAAGGGTCCGTATTTCCTCCTGTTACTACTTTCCCACAGCTCATAAAAGAAGTCATTCTCAATGCACTCTCAGAACTTATTACCCTGGCAAAATCATTGCTTTTTTCTGCTTCCTGGCCGTAAAAATTTCTAATCTCGGCGGCAATGAGTCCCAGAAATTCATCTTTGACCTTTTTATCGACAAGAACATAATCGGGACTAACACAAGTCTGTCCGCCATTAATAAATTTTCCCCAGGCTATTCGTTTAGCCGCAAAACCGAGTTTTGCATCGGCTGCGACCACACAAGGATTTTTACCGCCAAGTTCAAGCGATAATGGAGTCAGGTTAACCGCCGCTTTCTGCATGACCTGTTTTCCAACCAGCGTACTCCCTGTGAAAAAGATATAATCAAATTTGTAATCAAGAAGATAGTCGCTTATGGAATGATCACCATCAATCATGACAATATGCTGCTGTGAAAAATTACTTAAAATTTTATGCATAACGGCGGCAACAGCAGGAACCTGTCGCGAAACCTTTAAAACAACACAATTTCCTGCCGCAATTGCTCCGACAAGCGGCACAAATGCCAGTTGAAAAGGAAAGTTCCATGGCGACATTATGAGAACCTGGCCATAGGGCTGAGGCCTGATAAAGCTCTTTGACAAAAAATGGACCAGGGGAGTCCTTACCTTCTTTGGTCTTGCCCACTTTTTAAGCCGGCTGATGATATGATTTAGTTCAGCAAGAACGAATCTGGTTTCAGTTGTGATTGACTCAAATTCGGGTTTATGAAAATCGGTCCAGAGTGCATCTGCGATCTCTTTTTCATATTCCAGGATGAGATTCCTTAATTTTTTAAGGTTTTCCAGCCTGAAAGAGGGGTCTGCGGTTATTCCTGAAGTGAAAAACTTTTTCTGTGAATCAAGTATCAGGCTGATTTCTTTCTTTTCCATTCTTCTTCAGCAAGGATTAATTTTTTCGCAATTTCACTTGTTATATGTCCTTCACAATCAGGTATTACACTCATACAGTATTCCGCCATGGCGGTAATGGTAAAACTCGGATTAACGCCTATATTGCCCTGAACAACCGACCCGCCTGTTATAAGGAAGTCAGGGTAGCCATGCACCCTGAGTTCACTGTCAACAACACCTTCACTGATATCCTCCGACATTGGACAACCGCCTAGGATATGAGCTGTAGTAGGACGGTCAAACAAGATTTCAAGAAGAATATTCTGGGGAATGCCAAGTGCTTTCCGGGCATATCGTTCCATAACTTCCTGGCCGACAGGTATGAAAGCAGGAACTTTATCCTGGCCGCTGTTATCTATTTTCATTTTCCCTCCAAATAATCCTCTTTTCCAAATCATTTTCATTGAATTATTGGTCGTCTGCATTACCAGGAAAATGACTGTGCCGGTTGACCATTTGGTATTGAAAAGAGTTTTAATGAACTGAAGAGGGTGAGTGAGTGTCTTTATGAACAACTTCAGAGTCCTCTTAAATGGATTTTCAGCGCCTCCGACCGACAGGCCGAAAAACCATTTCATGGCATTTGATCTGTCGGGGTATTTTACAATTTCTGCATGGGTAAAAGGATCAGGGCTGAATACAGATGTTATCGCAAGTCCGTTATTCAGTTTTTCACTTGCACCCGATACTGCGCAGAGTGTCTCCGCATTTGTCCTGAGTTCATGTCCCAGTTTATCAGATAAGCCGGGAAGAGTTCCATATTTATATTTTTGTTTCAGAAGAAGTTCGAGAGTTCCAAGGGCGCCTGCGGCAACAACAAGTCCTCTCGACCGGAATACTCTTTTTCTTTTCCTGAGGAACGAGGTCACGGAAAATGTTTCTACCTCATAGCCATTATTTTTAAATGCAATTTTCTCGGCTTTGGTTTCAGGCAGTATATCAGCTCCAAGTTTCTCTGCAAACCAGAGATAGTTCCTGTCGAGAGTATTTTTTGCATTTTCACGGCAGCCGACCATACAGCCACCACATTCAATACAACCCTTCCGCATTGGACCAATACCATTGAAGTACGGATCAGATTCGATCTCTGAACCATCAATATTGACTGCGACATTAACAGTCTCGAACGAATGATGGGCATTCATCTCCTTCGCGACCTCTTCAAGTATTAGATCCTCTGCATTCAGCCTGGGGTATTTCTTCCTGCCAAGCATGAATGATGCCCTGTCATAAAATGGTTCCAGGATCTTTTTCCAGTTGCCAAACCTAAGCCATGAATTGTTGCTAAAAAACTCATCAGGAGGAATATAAAGGGTATTTGCATACACGAGACTTCCTCCTCCTACCCCGGTACCGGAGAGGATGCTTGCGGTTGAATAAAATGAAAGCTTCTGAAATCCAAAAAACCTTATCGCAGGAATCCATAAATACTTTGAAAGCCTCCAGTTCGATTTTGGGAAATCAGAAGGATTATATCTCTTTCCCTGCTCAAGGACAAGCACCTTATAACCTTTTTCAGCCAGTCGAAGGCTTGCAACACTTCCTCCGAATCCCGACCCGATAACAATATAGTCATACTCCTTTTCCATAATTTTTCAGATATGGTTTTTGGTAAATATAGAAAGTATGTAATAGCAATGAAGCAGCTAATGATAAAAATAATCTTATATCCATTAAAAGTAAGGGATGTAATTCTCATACATTGTATGGAAAATATTTTCATCCCATTGGCAAGGTGACTAATTATGACATATTAAAGGTTTTTCATACTTTTACTTCAATATTAAGTAATATTCAAATTAATGAAGTTATTGAAATCATCCATCGCACTTGTGCTGTTAATATCCTGCAGTTTTGCTCTTGCAGGTCAGACACCGGCAGGTAAATCGCACAAAACAGCCGGCGAAATAATTCAATTAATAATTGACAAAACTGGTGCCGCCAAAATCCCCAATACAGTTGATATAATCAAAGAAGGCGATCCTCAGACAGAAGTTACGGGCATTGTGACAACCATGTTTGCCACAATGAAGGTGATGAAAGAAGCTGTTTCGAAGGCTTGTAACCTGATAGTAGTCCATGAACCATTATACTATAACCATCTCGATCAGACAAAGGATTTTCAGAACGATCCGGTTTTTATGGAAAAACAGAAATTCATTAGAGACAACCACCTTGTAATATGGAGGTTTCACGATTATATTCATAGCATGAAACCCGATGGGATTGCAGCCGGAATGGTCGAAAAACTTGGTTGGGCGAAATACACTGTACATGGGAGCACTAATGAGTTTGCAATTCCAGAATCTACACTTAAGGAGGTTCTTGCCTATCTCAGGACAGTATTCGGCCAAAACGCATTTTATGTTGTCGGAGATCCCGATTTGAAGATCAAATCAGTTGTATTGGCTGAAGGGGCACCCGGGAGCATGACACATATAAAGATACTCGAGGATAAAAACACTGATTTGCTTCTTGCCGGTGAATCCCAACAATGGGAAACATACGAATATATGCGCGATGCCGTGGACCAGGGCAGGAAAAAGGCTGTCATTTTTCTGGGTCATATCAATTCAGAGCAGGCAGGCATGAATTACTGTGCGACCTGGCTCAGGACATTTATTAAAGAGCTGCCAGTTAATTACGTTGAATGCGGTGCCTCCTTCTGGTCATATTAATTTAAAATCATATCATCTCTCATGCCAATTACTTCATCTCTAAGGAGATATATCTCCTTAAATTCACTACTATTTGTTTTATGCCTCTCTGTAATTTTTTCCGTTGACTTATCTTCGCAGAGCAGGGAAAAGAGGGCAAAAGTAATTGCCTTCTATGACGGAGAGGATGACCGTGGACATCAAAGCTTTGTACATGAAGCAAACAGGTGGTTCCAGAGTATTTCGGGGAAGTATAATTTCATCTATGACTCTACCAATGACTGGAACAATTTGAATGACAGATATCTATCGGATTACAAAGTAATTATTTTTCTTGATGCCCGTCCTGATTCACTGCCGCAGAGGGCGTCTTTTGAACGGTTTATAAAAAGAGGTGGCGGTTTCATCGGATTTCATTTCTCTGCCTTTGCTCTCACACCATCTAAATTTCCGCAAAACTGGGATTGGTACCACAATCAATTTATAGGTGCCGGGGAATATAAAGGAAATACATGGAGACCAACCTCCGCAATTCTGCGGGTTGAAGACAGGAATCATCCTGCCACAAAGAATCTGCCTGCCACTTTCAAGGCAT
>CAIPJU010001048.1 GCA_903865465.1 uncultured Bacteroidota bacterium | reverse complement strand
GAACAAATTATACAATAGCAGGAACAAGTCAATTGTTAAGTGTACCTTATGCTTTATATGCTAAAACTGCAGCAAATGTCACAAATGAATCTCAAATATTGAGTATTTCTAATGATACTATTTTTTTAACTGGTGGTAGTTTTGTTAAACTTCCACCTACTTCTTCAACCGTACTATTGTCACCTACAGCAACGACACTAACAGCAACTAATGTACAATCTTTTTCTGCAACTATTAATGGTACAGCAAACGGTAATGGTTATTATACAACGGTTGGTTTTGAATGGGGTTTAACTACTGCTTACGGCAATAATTCAAATGCAACTCAAAGTCCAATAACAGGAGCTATTAATACAAATGTTTCAACTAATTTGTCAGGATTACAATCTGCTACAATATATCATTACAGAATTAAAGCTACAAATGCTGTAAATGTAACATATAGTAATGATATGACTTTTACTACGGCACTTTCTACACCTCAATTAACAACAATAGCAATTGACTCAATTACCAGTTCCACAGCTAAGAGTGGAGGAAATATTACTAATGATGGAGGTTCAGTAGTTACTGCACGTGGTGTTTGTTGGAGTACCAATCCAAGTCCAACATTAGCTAATAGTTTTACAAACAATGGAACTGGAGCTGGAACATTTATATCTTATATTACTGGTCTTACTTTAGGAAACACTTATTATATACGTTCTTATGCTACTAATAGTGTTGGGACTACATATGGGAATGAAATTAGTTTTACAACAATTGTTTTGCCTACTGTTACTACCTCAAGTATCTATAATATTAAAGGTAATTCTGCCAGAGCTATAGGTATTATTCCTAACGATGGTGGTAGTACAATAATTTCAAAAGGATTTTGTTGGAGTACAAACCCAAATCCAACTATTGTAAACAACATAACCACTTCGCTTTATGACACTATAAAAATATTAACTCCAAATACTGTTTATTATTTGAGAGCATATGCAACAAATATTGCTGGGACTGGGTACGGTAATCAGATTAGTTTTAATTCAGGTTATTTAATTGGTGCGACATATGGTGGAGGTCTAGTGTTTTATAACGATGGAAGTGGACATGGTTTAGTTTGTGCTCCTTCTGATCAAAGCTCAGGGATACAATGGTATAATGGAAGTTTTACTTCAACAGGTGCAACAGCAACAACAATAGGTATAGGCAATACAAACACCAATACTATTGTTGCCAGCCAAGGCATTGGAAGTTATGCTGCTAAATTATGTTATGATTTAGTATTAAATACATACAGTGATTGGTATTTACCTTCTAAAGATGAATTGAGCCAAATGTATATTTATTTAAAAACACAAGGATTAGGGAATTTTATAGGTAATTTTTATTGGAGTTCTAGTGAATTTGATGCTAACAATGCATATTATTATCATTTTTCTCTTGGTGTACAAGGAAATTTAGGTAAAGATCAAGTTGAGAGTGTTCGTGCAATACGTAGTTTTTAAATACCATAAAAAAGTAATCATTTTAATAAATAAGAATATTTTATCAGAGTTAAACAAATTAATTTAAATCATAATGGGAAAGTTTAAAATTCATGAAGAAGTAACTAATCAAGAAGTAAACGAATGGCGTCTTTATTTTCAATATGGAACTTATTCTTTTGACGATGGGACTGAACCACAAACTGGTTACAGATTTATTTGGCGTAGAAATGGAAGATTACAGCCAGCAAGAGGGCAAGCTCGTATTCCAAGTAAACAACATTTAACAGAGCTACTTGATTTAGCCACAGAAGAAGGTTGGTATTAAAAAAATGATGATAATCCTTTAAATAAATTATCATTTCCAGATATACGTGTAAATAATGATGTATATGGATGATAAATGAATGATTCAGCACTAACAAAATACCCAATCTGTGCTAATATTAAATTTATTCCAACAGATTTT
>CAIPJU010001047.1 GCA_903865465.1 uncultured Bacteroidota bacterium | reverse complement strand
TTGATTTTTATTCAACCGAATGTCCTCCATGTGAAGCGCTCGCTTCAAAATATAGCGAGCTGTCGAACCTTTATGGCGCCGACATAAAATTCCTGAAGATATTCAGGCAGCAAAACAGGGAACTCGCCGATAAACTAGGAGTAAAATCATCCCCGACCCTCCTGTTCTATAATGATGGTGCCGAAGTAGCCGGACGCCTGTCAGGAGGAATTAAGAGGAGCGATATAATCTCAAATCTCGACAGCATGCTTCCTGCTGAAAAAGTTAAAGAGATTAATTTAAATATCAGGCCATCGGTATCGGAATATGATGTAATTATTCTGGGTGCAGGCCCTGGCGGACTTACTGCAGGGCTTTACCTGTGTCAGTCGAAGATCAATACAGTGCTTATTGATATTGCACTGCCCGGAGGAAATGTTGCGACAACCCACCAGGTATCGAATTACCCCGGTTTTATTGAGCCCCAGGCAGGTTATATGTTATCGCACAACATGAGCGAGCAGACAAAGATGTGCGGTACAGTTTATAAAGTAGCCGTGGATGTTACGAGTGTCGATCTGGAGAAGAAAGAGATAGTAATTGACAAATATGAAACCGTCAGGGCTAAGAAAATAGTTATTGCCACAGGAACAACACCCAATCTGACAAATGCTCCGGGGGAGAAAAAGCTGAAGGGGAATGGAATTTCATATTGTGCTACCTGCGATGCCAAATATTTCGACGGGAAAGAGGTTGTTGTTATAGGCGGTGGTAATTCAGCCGTTGAGGAATCGGATTATATTACCAGATTTGCCAGCAAACTGACCATGGTGCATCAGTTCGATAAACTCACTGCCAACAAACAGGCACAGGAAAAAGCCTTCAATAATCCTAAAATTGAGATCCTTTTTGACAGCGAACCCAGATCCTTTACCAAAGAAGGGGATAAAATGATAACTGAAATTGAAAATGTCAAAACAAAAACCACTCAGAAACTTATTAGTGACGGCGTCTTCATTTTCATAGGGATGAAACCAAATGTAGACCTGTTTAAAGACAAATTAACTCTCGATCAGTGGGGTTACATAAAAACCGATGAAGACATGCGGACCAGCGTCCCTGGTGTTTTTGCGGTAGGAGATGTAATCAGTAAAAAATACAGGCAGATAACTACCGCTGTTGCCGATGGAACAATAGCTGCCATGGCAATTGCCAGGGAGATGAATTAAAAGGACTTGCCGAAATTGAAACAGACCGAAATATTAATTCCGGTCTGTTTTTGTTTTTTTGGAAACCCTAATTATGACAACAGCTGTGTCCATGTTGGTGCTCGTCATGGTGATGATGTTCCTGGTGCTTTGAGCAGCTCGATCCCCTGTCTTCAATCTGACCGGAGAGGTACATGCTTACAACTTCACCTGCATCACCCGAACAGCCTCTTAATACTTCGATTCCGCTTCCCATGAAGGATTTTACAGCTCCGCCGCCGATTCCTCCGGCAAGCATCACCGTTACTCCGTCGGAAGAAAGTTCTGAAGAGACTCCCGATTTGCAGCCGCAGCCATGACCTTTTGCAACACTCTTAATATTGCTGACCTTATTTCCCTCAGAAACGGTAAAAACGTTGAAATTCTCGCTTTGACCAAAATGCTCCGAGATCTTATTTTCTTTATTTACAGGAACTACTATTTTCATAATCATTATTATTTGGTTATACTATTTTGAATACCGGTGGATTTAGTATTGACTTTTTTACCTTACAGAGTTCGGCAGCACAGAGAATGCTCGACCTGTACTTCTCAGGGAAATCATCGGGAAGAGTTACTTCGAGTGTTATCTCGGTTGGCAGGTCAGTTTCGCTGTCGAATATTGTTGTCTGATGTAATTTTATCTTGTCGGTTGGTATGTTTCGCTTGTCGCAGAATGATTTTACATATGCTCCGGCGCAAGTCCCTATTGAAGCCAGGTAAAGATCGACAGGGCATGGGGCTGAGTTTTTTCCTCCATTGTCGAGAGGCTGGTCTGTTCTGATAATATGACCATTAGTGGCAGCTGTTATAATCTTACCTCCTTCGAAATATATCTCCATAACTATATATTATGCTGTTTAATTATTTTCACGACGATTAATCCTGATCTGTTTTAGCAGACATTAGCAACAACAAGGAAAAGCTCAAATTGTTTGACCTCTGTTTCTGATACCTTCCTCTCAATAACAAAACAGGTCTTATGATGAATATTTATAAAGGAGTGATCTTTAATAGTCTTTGACAGATTCTCAATGTTGAATCCCTTGTGTCCGTTAAAACCTTCACCGTGAAATGATCCGTCCTCTTCGTACAGGTCAGCAATTGCCAGGTATCCTCCTGGATTAAGGAGCTGTCTGAACTTTTCGATAATAGCATCAACGTCAGCGACATGATGTAATACCATCTGAGTGAAAATCAGGTCGAATTTTCCGTTTGTATAGTCTCTGTGCTCAAGGTCGAAATTCAACGCCTTCATATTTGTAACTCCGACGGATGCTATCTTTTCTTCCGTGATTCTTACCATTTCGGAAGAACTATCCATGAGTGTTATCTCCCGGAGCTTATCTTTTAACAGCAGGCTTGCAATGCCGGTTCCTGCACCATATTCGAGTGCTGCCATCCCCGGGTTTAATGGTATGAGATTTTTAATTTCGTTTACAACAGCTTCGGATCTTTGTCTGTTTAACGGGTTTTGATCCCACGAAGCCGCTTTGATGTCAAATTCATTCATTAGAGATTTTTTGTATTAATTCATACAGTCAACAAAAATAGAAATGCAAAGTTCTGTACGACTTGCTGATTTTATTATCATTTTATTCATTAGGTAAATCTTCACCGTACAAGCCTTAAAAAAGTTAATTTTGAAAAAAATCATTATGGCAAAAGGATCAGTAACCACAAAGTGGCTAAACAAAATGGCCTTCGAGGCAGAAATAAACGGTCACAAAATAATAATGGATGCCGATGAGGAGTTCGGCGGTGATAACAGGGGACCGCGTCCAAAGCCCTTTATGCTTGCCGCCCTGGGTGGATGTACAGGAATGGATGTAGTTTCACTCCTGGAGAAAATGCGTGTGCACATCGAAAGTTTTGCCGTAAAGGTTGAAGGTGACCTTACTGAAGAGTACCCAAAACAATTCTATAAGATGCATGTCATCTATGAATTCACCGGGAAAGATCTTCCAAGGGAGAAACTCGAAAAAGCAGTTGCACTCTCCACTGAAAGATATTGTGGTGTCTTTGCTGTGTACCAGAAAGCAATTGAGATGAGCACTGAGATAATTGTTCACAACCTGTAACGAATAGCCAGTGTCCCGGACAAGGTGCATTCCTCCCATTGATTCAATATTTCAAGTGAATAATTAAGAATTATAATGATGAAGCTGAAAGTTATACTATTACAGTTAGTTCTCTGTTCCACATTTATGGCCTTTGGCCAGAAAAAAGGCAATGTCACAATTATTCCGAAATCAATTACAGACAGCCTTACCACTTTCTCCCCCTCCTCAGTTAAGGTCGAAGGCTATCTTGGTGAAAAGATTAATCTCGTTATTGATAAAAGGATAAAAGGTCAGGATGCAGATTATCTGGTTGAACCATTCCGGCACAGGAATGAGAATCATCTGTGGCAGAGTGAGTTCTGGGGAAAATGGATTCAGTCGGCAATTGCTGCCTACGAATATAACCACGATCCGGAACTCTTGTCCTTAATCGAAAGAGGCATAAATGGTATTCTGTCGACACAATCGCCTAACGGATATTTTGGCAACTATTCTGATAGCGCCCAACTTAAGGAATGGGATATCTGGGGAAGGAAATATACTCTCCTCGGCCTGCTTGCTTACCATAAACTTACTGGTGACAAGCGCACCCTGGTGGCAGCAATGAAGCTTGCCGATCATCTCCTGACGCAGGTTGGTACGGGCAAAAAGGATATTGTAGAAACAGGGAATTACCGTGGAATGCCCAGTAGCTCGATTCTTGAGCCAATGGTTTACCTCTACCTTGCAACAGGAGAGAAGAAGTACCTTGAGTTTTCAAAGTATATTGCAGCTCAATGGGAGTTACCTGACGGACCTAAGCTGATCTCAAAGGCCCTGGCCGGGATTCCGGTCGCGGAAAGGTTTCCTCATCCGGATGTTTGGTGGTCATATGAAAACGGGAGCAAGGCCTATGAAATGATGTCATGTTATGACGGGCTTCTGGAACTTTACCGCATCACAGGTGATCCGGATTATCTTAAGGCAGTCAGGCTTGCAGTTCGGGATATAATTGATAAAGAAATTAATATGGCAGGATCGGGCAGCTCATTTGAATGCTTCTACGGAGGTGCTAAGAAACAGACTCAACCATCATATCATACTATGGAGACCTGTGTTACGATGACCTGGATGAAACTTTGCTTCAATCTTTTGCGATTGACGGGCGATCCCTTATATGCCGATCAGATCGAGAAATCTGTTTACAATGCCCTTCTTGCTTCGGTAAAGGATGATGGCTCCCAGATAGAAAAGTACAGTCCCCTGGAAGGAGTAAGGCATGCAGGCGAGGAACAGTGCGGAATGAATATTAACTGCTGTAATGCCAATGGACCCAGGGCATTCATGATGATTCCACGGTATGCCATCATGAAATCGGGGAAGGGGATTACCGTGAACCTTTACGGGCAGGTTAAATCTGAGATCCCACTGAATGACAGGAACCGTGTTGGTATAAATATAGTTTCAGATTACCCGTTGTCGGGGAAAATTGAATTTGAAATAAATCCGGCCTTATCCGAAAGTTTTACCGTAGCCCTTAGAATTCCTGAATGGAGTAAGGCTAATACTCTAATTGTAAATGGGATAGAGGAAAAAGGAGTTGTAACCGGCCTTTACAAAAAGGTTACCCGGGTTTGGAAGAAAGGTGATAAAGTTGTGCTTAACCTCGATATGTCGGGAAGACTCACAAGGCTTAACGGGCAGCAGGCCATCGAAAGGGGTCCTGTTGTACTTGCACGCGATACACGCTTTGGAGATGGGAATGTTTATGAGACATCAGTTATCCAGGAAAAGAATGGACATGTCGAATTACAACAGTCACCTTCAAAACCAGTTGGTATCTGGATGGCATTTACCGCTCCGCTTGTTCTGGGTACCGACCTGGAAGGTGAATTTCGTAATCCCCGGCAAATTCATTTCTGCGATTTTGCTTCGGCTGGGAATACGTGGGATGAAAAATCGAGATACAAAGTCTGGCTGACGCAAACTCTGAATGTCATGAATAAGGAATATAAGCCTTATTAAATAAGACAAAGCAGGCAGAATTCAAGGAATTGAAAGATAAAAGCCGGATTATTTCCCTTTTATCTTGTAGTGATCCTGTAAGATCATCCTGAATATTTTCCCCGGGAGAACATATTTAAGTGCGACTGCAAGCTTCTGTTCGAAGGATGAGATTATATATCTCTGTTTTGGATTATTCGATTCTGCAATACCGACAATTTGTGCAGCCAGTTTCGCCGGATCCCAGCCGTTTGCTTCATATTTTTCAATCTGAACCATACTTTTTTCGTACTGTGCATTGTATGAATCTTCTGGTCCGGTGGGAGCAAGGTAATTTCTTCGGTTTGCCGAATTGCTGGTATGAAAGTCGCCGGGATTAATAAGTACAATATTTATTTTA
>CAIPJU010001046.1 GCA_903865465.1 uncultured Bacteroidota bacterium | reverse complement strand
AGGAATGCTGTACTGAATGGAGTTGCATTTTATATTGCTATAACATTAGTTTTCGGAATCCTATATTACTTCTTTGACTCCTTAGATTTCAGGTCGGCATCAAAGTATAGTAATTTTCATTTTCTTGATTATATCTATTTTAGTGCAGTTACTTTTACAACAATTGGCTACGGCGAAATAGTTCCCAAGGCAGGGATGGGTCATCTGATTGTTTTTCTTGAATCCTGTATTGAATTGACATTCTTCCCTGTTTTTGGAGGTTATATTGCTTACAAATTTATGCAGAGGCCTAATGATATTCTGTTGACGGAGAATTTTTTTATCCGGTATCGGAATGAACGGATTTATCTCTCTTCAAGGGTCGGGAATAAAGGTAAAAACTTAGTCGACTGTACTGCTACTTTCGAATTTATTCAAATTGCCAACAATGTAAAAAGGACTCTGTTAAGACGGGAAATAAATGCTCCTCTGGTTGAGATGACCTGGTATCTGGAAATCCGGCTGGATGGAGAGGAAAACAAATCATCCCTTGAAAATTTGAAGACACTGCTGTCAAATCCTCATACCTCTCTGATCCGCACTACTATTTCGGGATACGATTCCAATTCAGGAAACCTGGTTCATATTTTTAAGTATTATACCATGGATAAGCTGCTCTATGGAGGAAAATTCTCAGACGTTTACAAATGGGAAGGAGTCAAACGAACAGAGCCCGACTGGACACACTTCAATAAGGTTAACCCTCTGACAACCAATGAACAAAAAATTATCGACGATCTCCTGTACTAACAGTATAGCTCCTGCTTTCACCCCTGAGCCTCATTAGAATTATGACGATCCCTGAGTCCTTCACGGTTAGAGAATCAATCTGTTAGTTCTTTGAAAGAATGCAGTTATATTTGAACGATCATCAAATATCGTAACCGCATGAAATTTCTGACAATATCAGCAATCATTATTTCACTGGCTTTCGCCTCAGGTAAGCCGGAAGTGAATGAATGGAGGGGGGCAGGACGAACAGGAGTATATCCCGATAAGGACCTTTTGAAGGTATGGCCTGAAACAGGTCCCACAGAAGTGCTCAGGATTGAGAACATCGGAAATGGCTTTGTTTCACCGGTTTTCAGTGAAGATCGCTTATATATCAGCGGTGAGATCGACTCTATGTCGCTCCTCTTTTGTTTTGACCTCAGGGGACAGAAACAGTGGCAGACGGTTCTTGGAAGGGAATGGACTAAAACATTTCGGGGAACACGCTCAGCTGCAACCCTTGCAGGAGATTTGCTTTATGTAGGCACTGGTAACGGCAACCTTTTTTGCGTAAGATGCTCCAATGGCAGGATAGAATGGTCAAAAGATCTTAAAAACGATTTCGGTGCAAAACTTCCGCTTCATGGTCACTCGGCCTCACCTCTTGTTGATGGAGATAAGGTATACTGGATGGCCGGAGGAGAGGAAAATAACATGGTTGCCCTCGATCGGTTTACCGGAAAACTACTCTGGAGCAACAAGGGTTTTGGTGAGGTGGAAGCATATAACTCCCCTAAACTAATCGAATTACCAAAGGGGAAGATTGTCGTTACCTTTTCAGCTTACCATCTTATGGGCTTTGATGCAGCCAGCGGGAAGCTTTTATGGTCACAGGAACAGGACGTTTATCCCCTCGACAAGCGAAGTCCGGGTAATGGCGATACTCATTGCAATACTGTTCTTTATGAAGACGGAGCTATATATTATGAAGCCGGAGATGGTAATTGCGGAGTAAAACTGAAATTATCGGCCGATGGCGATTCCATCACCCAGGAATGGAGGAATAACAGATTCGACGGCTATATGGGCGGGATGGTTAAAATTGGTAATTTTGTGTATGGCAGCGTAACCACGAGGCCTCAGCTCATGTCATTAAATGCAGCCACCGGATCAATTGCCGATTCACTGTCTGTTGGAACCGGAGCACTCATCGCTGCCGATAATATGCTCTACTACTACAATCAAAAGGGAGATATGAATCTTGTGAGCATAAATGAAGGGAAATTTACAAAAGTCAGCTCCTTCCATATCACTGAAGGGGCGATGCAGCATTTCGCCCATCCTGTCATTAATAAAGGATTACTCTGGCAGAGGCATGGTAATGTGCTGCTGGCTTTTGATATCAGAAAAAAATAAGTTTCTTTCCTAAAATGGAATATAGAAATCATGAAGCATAAAAATTACATCTTGTATATTAATGCATTAATATTCATCCCTGCTCCTACTGATGCGAAAAGAAGAGTATCATCTTTCTTAATTTCATGTGGCTCCAGCTTACCCTTTAAAATGAGATCCAGTAAGGTTGGGATGGTCGCTACTGATGAGTTCCCCAACCATGAAATTGTCATGGGCATTATGTTTTCAGGTACATCAACTATTCCATAAAGATTAAAGAGCCTTTTCAAAATTGCATCATCCATCTTACCATTGGCCTGATGGATAAGTGCTTTCTTAATTTCAACCAGGGGTATATCTGCTTTCTCAAGGCATTCTTTTATTGTTTGAGGGACCTTTTCGATTGCGTATTGATAAAGTTTACGGCCGGCCATCTTTAGATAAACATCATCCTGATTTTCATGTTCTGAATGATATGATTTCCCCATGTGTAACATCTTGTTATGCAATAAGGTATCCGTTCTTGTCTTATGTGCAAGAATACCAACAGGATATTCACTCTCCCTGGCAGCAAAAATAGTAGCACCTGCGCCATCGGCATACAGCATACTATCCCTGTCGTGAGGATCGGATACCCTCGAGAGTATTTCAGCTCCGATAACCATGACCTTTCTGGCATCGCCTGATTTTATCAGGTAATCGGCCTGAATGGCAGCCTGCAACCATCCGGGACAACCGAAAAGTATATCATAGGCTACGGCATCCGGATTACTTATTCCCAATTTATGTTTTACCCTGGCAGCCAGGCACGGTACTGCATCCATGAGCCTGTTGCTGCTTTTTACATCGCCAAAATTATGAGCAACAATGATGCAATCCAATTCTTCCTTATCTATCCCTGCTGATTTAACAGCTTCAACAGCAGCAAAACAGGCAATATCAGAAGTTGTCAGATTATCAGAAGCATATCTCCTCTCTTCAATGGTGGTAATCTCAAAAAACTTCTCAATTATTTCATTATTTGATTTTTCGAGCTTTTTCCCATCTGTATCATAAAACTCATTTTTGAGAAACTCCTCATTTTTAATTTTTCGCGACGGAATGTAACTCCCTGTTCCGATAATAACACTGTAGATAGGGCTATTCATGTTTAAAGTATTCTAATATTTTCTCTTAAACTATTAATCCAAATATTTGCCAAAGCTAATTCTTTGTGTTCAAATTTAATAATGAGCTAAAATAAATTTGACTTTGCTCCTTTATTGGAATAAATTTGCTTGCTAATAACTTGAAATCAGTAATATGATGAAAACAATCCGATACTTATCTGCTGGTCTCGTTTTGCTTTTTTGTATTTGGAACCTCTATCTTGGAATTAAAAGTTTTACCGATCCCGGATTTATCATTCATACAGTTATTGCTATCCTTTATTTTATTCTGGGTGTTCTTGTTCTCAGTAAAATCAGAATGGCTTCATGGATTGCCTTCCTCGCACCCCTGGCTGTACTATTTATTTATCCTGTGATTACAGATTTTAAAGATCTGAATCCATGGTCGTCAGGCCTTATGGGAGCCATTGACGCGATAATAGTTATATGTGGCCTATTGCTGTTACTGATCAGAGTAAAGGGCTGATTTGATTACGATAATAAGATAACATCTTTAGATTAAAGGTTGTCTGCTTTCGCCTTTCAAAGTAAAACTAAATGTGCATCCATCACCTGGTATATCAGGACTTTCAACTTTTACTTCTCCTCCAAGCTTCTCCATAATTCTCTTAACAATAGACAAACCAAAGCCATTTCCTTTAATATCCTTTCTTCCAAGTCTTTCAAAATCAGCAAATAACTTCACAAGAGATTCATTTGGTAATCCTTTGCCATTATCTTTGACCCAGAATCTGTAAGCAGCGTTTTTGCCCATTTCGTAACCCATTTTTACTACAGGAGGGGTTCCTCCATACTTCATGGCATTACTTATCAGATTGGCAAAAACCTCCTCAATCCACTGCTTATGCCCAAGGGCCCCGGGCCAGTAATCCGGCAATTCAAAGGAAGCGTTGCAATTATTGATTTCATCAGTAAGGCGGAACATAACATCGGCAAGTACCTGATTGATATCAACAGGAACGATATCAATGTCCTCCTTCCTGATACGCGACAGAATAAGAAGGTCATCAATAATCCTTACCATTTTATTGCTTTGGTCCTGAACTATATCCACCAGTTCAAGCACTTCACCCATATTGCTTTCCGTAAGATTTATTTTAATGAGATCGCACAGGCTGACTACTGATGCAATTGGATTCTTCAGATCATGCGCAACCGACCTGGCATAAGCGTCAAGATCAAGAATAAGTTTTTCTTTCTCGATGATCTCAATTCTTCTATGGTTATTAGAATCAACTATCGCATCAAGAATCTTCTTTTTCTTTGAGATGTCGGAGAACTGATATATTCTCCCGATTATCCTGTCGTTTTTATCGGTAACAGGATGGCACTGAATTTCAAAATAATATATCTCCCCTTCAACAACAATCTGGTTCTCTAGGGTTGTATCATTCTCATTCGGGAAATCCTTAAAATCAATCTTCAGTATCGGATAAACAATTTCAGCAGAGTTTCCAATAATTTGTTTTGAGCTCATTTTTAAAATACTACTGAGAGCAGGATTGACATACAGTATTCTGTTCATAGAATTAACAACCATCATGCCATCCCTCAGATTATCAATGGCCTGTTTGTGGGCCATTGGAACCAGATCGAACATTCGTAACCAGAAAAGACTGATGGCAATAACAATTCCACTTAGGATAAGTGAGATTGGGGTTGGGTCAAGCCCCTTAACAGGAAAAAGCTTGGATACATATAATATGCTT
>CAIPJU010001045.1 GCA_903865465.1 uncultured Bacteroidota bacterium | reverse complement strand
ATTCCAACATTTGATCTGTATACATAATTCTCAAGCCACTTGTTCATAAAGTAGTATGATACCGGAATTGCAAAAATGATTCCTATGGAAACCAGTATGAGGAAATCTTTTGCAATAAGCAGCAGGATGTTACCTTCATTGGCTCCGAATACTTTTCTGACTCCAATCTCTTTTATTCGTTGCTCAACCATATATGATGAAAGTCCAAAGAGTCCAAGACATGCAATCAATATTGCAAGTATTGTAAACAGGGTAAATACCAGTCCCCGTTTTTCATCAGCCGCAAACTGTCCGTTAAAACGTTCTGTAAGAAACTGATAGGAAAAAGGTTGGTCGGGGAATATCTCCTTCCATTTCTTTTCAATAAATGAAATTGTTGACTGAGTTTCATTGCCGCTAAGCTTAATATATATGACATTGCTGGACGGTCTGTTGGCAAGGAGAAGCGACTCGATTCCATTGTACATCCCTGTCTGATGATAATCTTTCATTACCCCTATAACCCTGGCTCTTAGTGTGTTCGCATCTCCGGCTTCAACCTTTTTTCCTATTGGCTCATTCCATCCCATACGTTTTACGAAGGTCTCATTTACAATAACCCCGTTTAGGGTATCTGATGGCATATCTCTTGAAAAATCACGGCCCTTAACGATTGTTATTCCAAGGGTCTTTGCAAAATCATGATCTACTATGGTAAAGTTAATTCCTTTCTGTGCCATACCCTGATCTGTTTCAACATTGAAAATTAATTTTCCTGACCCTTCTCCCATAGCTGTACTGGTGGAAGTAACATACTTAATATTTCGATTTTCAAGCAGCACTTGTTTGATAAGCGGATATTTTCTTACCATTGCCTGATTATTCAATTGCAGGCCAATCACGTTTTTCTGGTCAAATCCCTGATCCATCGACTTAAGATAATTTAACTGCCTGAATACCACCAGAGTGCATACAATCATTATAACTGAAACCGTAAACTGTATAACAACAAGTATTTTGCGAAACATACTGCCGCCTGAACCCTTTGTAATTGCCCCTTTGAGCACTAAAACAGGGCTGAATCGCGATAGATAAAAGGCCGGATAACTGCCCCCGATAATTCCAACAATAAATATAACAGCAATAATGCTTAAGATGACAACAGAACTGTAAATAGCATGAAGATCATAGGCTTTACCTGCAAGAAGATTAAACTTTGGCATCAGAATCACCAGTATTATTAAGCTGAATATCAGAGATATTATAGTAAATATGACTGATTCTGACAGAAATTGTAAAATGAGCGGTGTTCTTCTCGATCCGACAACTTTACGTAACCCAACTTCGCGGGCTCTTTTGGTTGAACGGGCAGTTGAAAGATTCATGTAATTCATTGCAGCAATAAGTACCAGGAAAATTGCAACGATACCAAATATGTAAACATATGTTATACTGCCTGTTGGTTCAGGTTCTCCGGCATTTGTTGAATAGAGATGTATTTTGGTTATCGGTTCAAGAATATAGTTCATTGTAATATTCATCGGGCCAAAAATAGGTTTCATGTAGCTTGTGTACATCTCCTGCATCTTTGTCTCAAATGCCTTAATATTTGTCCCTTTAGGAAACATGAGATATGTATAAACCCCGAAATTACCCCAGCTTCCAAGCTGTTTTGGAAGATTATTTCTTGATGCGATTGCATCAAACCGAAAATGAGAATTGGTTGGACAGTTTTCAATTACCCCTGTTACCTCATAGGTATCAGTTCCGGAAGTAAGCGTTTTCCCGATTGGGTCGCTCTTACCGAAATACTGATTGGCGATTTTTTCTGTAAGAATTATTTTCTTCGGATTGAGAAGTGCCGATTTTACTTCACCTTTCAATACCTTGTAAGTAAATATATCGAAAAGAGTAGAATCTGCATAGTAGAATCTCTCTTCATTGAACTCCTTATCTTCATATTTAAACAATGCCCTTGGAATAGGAATAAATCTGACAAATGACTGAACTTCAGGATAATCTTTTACTACCTGAGGGCCAAAAGGGATCTGTGCCATAATCCAGGTAAACTTATCATCAGGTTCCTTGATATTTGTGGATACCCTGTATATCCGGTCTGCATTTTCATGATACCGGTCGTAGCTGACTTCATCAGCAACATAAATAATAAGAAACAGGGCGCTGGAAATTCCAAGAGTAAGTCCAAGGATATTAAGAATAGTATATCCAGAATGTTTAAGCATGTGCCTGACAGCGGTTTTTAAAAGATTTTTTAACAT
>CAIPJU010001044.1 GCA_903865465.1 uncultured Bacteroidota bacterium | reverse complement strand
CCAGTTTCTGGCAGACAAAGATATTTATAATTGTCGCAATAGTTCTTTCATTAACTTCAGTGGTACTCGTACCAATTTATTTTGTGAGGAGAAAACAAATAAGAAAAGAACAGAATGCGCGGCTTCTATCAGAACTTTCCCAGCTTCAGATGAAAATTGTGATCAGGCAATTTGACCCTCATTTTACATTTAATGTAATTTCTTCTGTTGGTACTTTAATACTTAAGGAACAGCCTGAAATAGCCTATGAATATATTATAAAACTGGCTGCTTTGCTAAGAACGGTATTAAATGATGGTTCACCTGTAATTAAACCACTTACTGAGGAACTTGATTTTGTGAGACAATATTGTGAATTAACAAAACTCAGATTTAAAGAGAGATTTTCATTCGAAATTATTGTGGATGATGCGGTGAATCAGAACAGGCCAATACCTAAGATGCTTATCCAGACTTTTGTAGAGAATTCAATCAAACATGGTTTTGAAAACCTTGATCATGGTGGGCATGTAGAAGTATCGGCCAGTAAAAATGAAGAGAATCTATTATTGGTTATTCGGGATAATGGCGTTGGACGCGATCATGCAGCAAAGAGTAAAACGGTTGGCACAGGTCATGGCATGAAGATTATTAAAGCTATGCTGGCTGAAATGAATAACGGAAATGAAAAAACTACTGAGATTGAAATTATTGACCTGGCCGATTCAGGTATCCCTTCGGGAACAGAAGTAAGAATCTTAATACCCGATGATTACTTATTTATGATTCGCAAAAAGAGATATGAGAAAAAATACCGCATTGTGTAGAATTTGTCCAGGTTTGAAACATAATATTCCATTGTAAATTTTGCTTTAAGTCAAATAACAATAAATTTGTATACTTCCAATTGTTTCTTGCTCTTGTGATTTTGTAATTACCCGTTTATCTGTTTTTTTAATCTGGTTCTTCGAAAAATTTTAGGATAATATGAATGAAGCCGATTTTGAAATACTGATGCAATTTTTAAGTTATCCGCTCGATGACTCTGAGGCAATACTTGAACTTTTTGCCGGTCTTGACGAGAATAGTGAACATGGCAGGCCTGTACGAAGAATCAATGGGGATAAAAAACTTGAACAGTTTGTCTGGATCCCGGGGAAGAGAAAATCCAGGGTTGTGCTTGTAGCTCATTCAGATACACGATGGGACAGGGAGTACGAATTAGCCAAGGTCACAGGGAACAGGTTCATCCTTGATGGCAAATTCATCTCTTCTGCCGGAATAGGTTCAGATGGGAGAGCAGGTTGCGCTATACTCTGGCAGTTAAAGGACCTTGGCCATTCGCTTCTTATTACAAACGGGGAAGCAGGAAATCCCAGGAAAAATATAGCGGCAATGAGTGGCAGCGGCTGGTTGAAGACCAGGAACAAGGATATAATGGATGAGATTAATCGTTTCCATCAGTTTGCCATCCAGTTCGACTGCAGGAATTCTCTGGAATTCAAATGCTATGAAGTTGGAACGGCTGGATTCAGACAATATGTAAGAGAAGAAACCGGTTACAGGGATGCGGGAAGAGATGGCTCAAAGGATATTAATGTTCTGTGCCGTGACATCTGCGGAGTTAACCTGAGTGTTGGCTTTGATAAGGAAAATACTTCGGCCGAGATTCTGAATGCCGAACATTGGAATAATACTTTAAGTCTGTGCCGGGAGTGGATAAGTGAACCTGATCTTCCGAGGTTTGAACTTCACCCGACGAGTTCCGTATTCTGATTTCACCCAGTCAGATGTCTTAGTCCAATCAGGATTGCATCGTGTCTATTTCATTTTCAGGATTACACTTACATTTGCCATAAGTTTCTGCATAGCTTCATCCTTCTTCCGTAATGCCTTTTCATAATCTGCAAGCGAATGCTTAAGCTCAGATTGCTGCGATGCAGGTAACTTGAATCCGGAACCGCAT
>CAIPJU010001043.1 GCA_903865465.1 uncultured Bacteroidota bacterium | reverse complement strand
GACCTAAAAGCACCTGAAGAAATAGAATCATTAAGTAAAATTGGTGATCAAGAGTCTCGTGATAAGATTGCCAATTACCTTACATCTGAACATTTTGGTATCAGAGTTGATGCTGCTGAGAGGTTAATGGAGCTTGGAGACGATAGATGCTGGGAAGTACTTGCTAAAGCTATTAGCCCAGAAGATCGTGATTACGATATCACAGGATATCAAAGGTCCTCAGTTGCTGATACACTAGGCAAATCTAAAAAACCTAAAGCTCTCGAACTGTTATTAGATACTCTTGGTAACATCAACAAATACGGCCTTGGACCACATGACGATGATGAATTACTAGCTGCAGCTATAATTGTGGCTCTTGGGGAAATAGGAGATGAACGAGCAGTAGGGCATATCCGATATTGGCGAGACAATGTGTTATCAGGCATGACTCTACATGATATTAACAATAACATTGTAAGCGATCTTAACGTGCAAGGTATTATTGGTGCTTTAAAGGTATATGGACTATGGGATGAAGAGTTAATTAGGGCAAAGTTGCCTGGGTTTACAAACATGAATCCCGTCGACTATTTTGCCGAAGAGATCTCTTGGATCAAGAATCAAAGTATGAAGGAATTTACCGTCAAGTATTTAAATGATTTTCCAGCATACTTTATGATTAAACCTGCGAGCAGCACTGGGAAATATCATGCGACGTGGAGCAACTCTATTGGTAACGATAATATTGCAGGGGGTTTGGCAAAGCACGTAAAAGCTATGTGCTATATTGTCCATGAATTGGCAGAAGCGGAAATGCTTACCAGTGATGAACACGACGCTGCTCTTATTGCCACCTTAGGACATGACGCGATTAAGTATGGTTTCGATGGTGGAGAGTTAACCTCTTGGACCCACGAAAGTGAAGGGGCTGAATTCTTTCAGCAATGCATAAATGATTTCGAGGCTGATATCCCCTGTGCCGACTCCATTCATCAGGCCATTGCTTTTCACCAGGGAAGATGGGCTGACTCCGATCCGCCCAAAGTATTCCCGGATGATTTTGATAAAATCGGACAATTAGTGCATCGTGCAGATATGGTGGTTAGCAGATCAAAAATAAAATTTGCATTCTTTGATTAATATTTATCCCGTCGGTCGCTCTATTACCACGAGCACCCTACCTACCCTTTAAAAGTTTTATCTGTGTCCAAAAATGACACTCCAATCTGTTATTTGTATTAACAGATTGGAGGTTACGTCATGATTTCACTTACAGCCGCAACAACCCCACTTGATTTCGCCTACCTTGCTACAAAGAGAATGTATTGGGGCAATGATCAGACATCGTGCTTACGAGAAATTGCTGCGAGTTACGCAAATTCATCAGCTCAGGAAGCCACCTGTAACGTTCTCTCGCTTCTGGATGAGATACGGATCATCATGCACCTCAATCCAGAAGGTCTAAATTTTCAATATCCATTTCTAGCAACTGATTACGATAAAATTGGATGTCATGATTTGGCTATTGACGTCATTAATGACAGTATCTCGTATGCAAAAGACAAGTGTGCATTTGATCGAACCGTACTAATGATAAATGCAGCAACAGCATGTCTTGATATTGGCGAGACAACCAGATGCCTGGAAATTATTCCGGATATGAACCATTTGCTTAGATTTGCTCAGGAGCTGGAGTGGGATTCCGGTGCCTTTCCGCTGCTCTGTCGTCTTGGACGAATACGAGAGGCTATTTTGTTAGCAAACTCAATGGACGCCCGCAGCAAGGCTTGCGCATTTGCTGAAATTACATTTCATGAGCGAACACCAGAGAATCAGCAAGAATCAATTCTCAGTTATGCGGTTAATCTTGCTGATCGAAGCCATTACGTAACTGATGATTTCGATGTATTTGACTGGGCAAGGGCTCATATAGCTGAACGTATTGCCGATAATGGACAATTTGAAAGAGCCTTGGAATTGGTTCGGAAAGTCAAAGCTCAAAATTGTAGTTCGAAAGTTTTGATTGCCATTACCAGCAGAATGCTTATGAGTGGTATGAAAAATGACGCAGTTTGTGTGCTGACAGCAATTCAGATTTATAATAAAAAACGGCAAGATATCGTATATGTGGAGCATGTACGCAGTCCGCTATCAAGAGATTTCCAGCTAAGATGGATACCTGACGAAGAATTGCTCTTGTTGGTACCACAACTATGTCAAGCCGGTTTGGATGATATCGCAGGTTCCATACTTAAAGATGCGCTTGCGGGTGTGGAAAAAATTCTTGAATACACAACTCGACTGGAAAACCTTGCCAAACTTGTTCGCTGGTTTGCTCCCGTTGATAGAAATGTCGCAGAAACACTGGTCGAACGTGTCCTTGCTGCCCCACTTTCCGATCTTGAGCCTAATGAAGATAACCCTTCCGTACAATATATCCGTACTACACCAGCAATTCTCTTCAGATTAACGACTGATATATTCAAGTTCAACTTGTCCTGGAATGAGTCGCGACAAGTACAGATTCGGAAGCATTTAGAAAAATTGCCAGTATATCAGCCAAATTAACGGGAGTTTGAAATGGACAGAGCTAGAAAATCACCTAAATATCGTTGTTTTTACATTGATTACGAGGCATGGGGAGTTACAGGAAAAAAAATGCCCTACCTTTACGAAGGTTCATCGGATCATGATCAAGATATGCAAAAAAGCTCATCTTTTTTCGATGAACTTTATTTTCGTCTCGTTGTTCGTCCGAACCGGGAAAGATTATATGTTTGCTTTCTCTTGAAGTTGCTGCCATCAATCTTGCGGCTTAAATTACTTTCTAATCCATCTGTTTTTAGGAATTTAAATTTATTTTATAATCCAGAGAGAGGGATAATCGTACATGAAGCACTTCCTTGGCCTCAGGAGAAACAAGAAGAAATTTTCAATAACATTCATTCAGCAATAAAAAAATCTTTGTTATCCGGATCAATAAATAGACGCTGTGCCGCAGCCAATGTATTGATTAATGACTTTCGAGATGCAGAGGCTGAAGAAGCTATTTTAGCTCTCTTGAAAGATGGGAACTCATCCATAAAAAAACGGGTAATTGAGTCCTTATATGTTCTGGGAATACAGAATCCGGACATTAAG
>CAIPJU010001042.1 GCA_903865465.1 uncultured Bacteroidota bacterium | reverse complement strand
TGTATTAATCTCTTTCATTATTTTATTCTGATATAAATCTGATAAATTATTTTAAGCATTTTCGAAATAAGCTGAGAATCCAAGCTCCAGCAGCTTATCTACTGGCCTGCAATCGGATGAGCAGATATTTCCGCTTCTGTTTTTGGCAATGGAACCGCAACCTCCTCCACAGGCTAACTGAAGAGAACAATTACTGCATTCGCCAATGGCCGTAACATCGCGGTTTTCCCACTGCTTCACCACCTCACTCTTCAGAGTAACCTGTGGATAGAAAGTCCCCAGCAACTCATCCGATTTTCCTACCGTGGCGGTACAGGAATAAATATTCCCGGTATAATCGAAGGCCCATTCGGTTTTACACGCAGGACAGGCATCGAACAGCGGTTCCGGAAGTTCACCATTCTCCGACAGGAATTTGGCTATAGAATAAGCCGGCTTATAAAACTCCGTTATATGAGGATACTTCTTTACAAGTTCAAAAATATGCTCATATAACGAGATCCTGTCAAAAAGCTTGCCGGGCGCCGACTGGCAATGATGAAGTTCATAATTTCTGCCAATCTGCGTTTTGAAGTTACGATCTTTGGTCCATCCCTTTTCAACAGCAAAGGCAGCAAGATCAGGAAGGCCTGAAAGATTCTCCTTGTCGACTACCATCCTCAGGTTAATCTCCAATCCTTTTTCAAGACAACCATCGATACCTTTAACTATCTTACTGAAGGTACCTGCTCCCCCCTTAAGAAATCTCCTTGAGTTATGGATGGATTCAGTTCCATCGAGAGTGACCTGCACCTCACGGACTCTGTCGGATGACAATATCGGGAGATATTCTTCGAGAGAATAACCATTTGTCACAATGCTGACTTCAAGGTTCGACTCACCCGCCCTTTCAAGAATACGTGAAATAAGATTCTTTTGTTTTGGGCTGTTCAACAGAGGTTCTCCGCCGAAAACGGTGATATACTTCTTCCGGCCTACGAATTCACGGTCGACATATGAAAAGAAAGCTTCAATGGTTTCGTTGCTCAACTCGATTGAAGGATTATTGTACTCATCCTGGTAGCAATAACTGCAGGCAAAGTTGCAGCTGTAATTGGTGACAAAAAATATCTGGATTTCATCTTCTTCGCGTGAATCGATAAAATCCAGATAACGTTTACGGTAGAGTTTCTTTTCTTCATACTCATCGCTCACATACCCGTTTTCAGTCAATTTGGAAAGAAAATCCAAATCATCGATAACATTTCCCGATTTAATTGCATTGATCTTTTCAGCCTCAGCGGCAGTCAAAATGTCTGCATTGCCGGTTAAGAGATTAACAATGAAATAGTTTTCAGAGTCCCTGAATTTTGAAAAGATATTGTGGCCGGAGTATTTCATTTTTAATTAATCGTGACAGCCTGCTACGTTTTTCGAAACTTTTGCACAGCACTGTGCTACTTTTACAGAGCTTCTTGTCTCTTTTTTTCTGATAAGACTTTTCATAATTTGCGTATTGATAATTAATTGATTAATAAAACCTCTTTTATTGCTTTTTTAAGAGTTTCCTTTGGTATATATCCCACAGTGAATTGTGGTTTGCCATCAGCCGGAATAAACACCAGAGTAGGCAAACCCGAAACACCAATCTTCTCAGTCAGTTGCTTTTCCTGATCGGTGTTTACCCTGTAGACTACTATCTTATCGCCATATTCTGTGGCAACTTCCTCAACGAGTTTCGAAAGCTCACGGCAAGGAGCACACCAGTCTGCATAGAAGTCAACTATAGCTGGTTTGGTGCCTTCATATTTCCATTTACTGTTCTTGTCGTAATTATAAATCAACTTTTTGAAGGATTCGGTTGTCATTTGTACAACAGGTCCATCAGCATTATTAACAACGGCTGCTCTATTATTACTGATTGAATTACAGCTTATTATTAATATCGAAGCTACAACTGCTGATAAAACTGCCCTGCTGCTCATTACACTTCTTTTTTGTGGTTTGAAATATAAGCTATTTACAGTTACAGGATTCTTTTTTTGCAGCGATTGTCCAGCTCGAAACCATGATTTTTCCCTTTTCATAAGGAGCTGATTCTTCAAGAATCTCAAAAGATTCAAAACCAGCATTATGCAACTGATCAACATATTCCTGACGCGTAACAGAGCCGGCCCAGCATTCCGAAATGGCCACAGGATCATTTTTGTACTCCTCCGGAACAGGTTCGGATGAATAGATGTCGCTTACCACGAACCGCCCTCCTTTTTTCAGGATC
>CAIPJU010001041.1 GCA_903865465.1 uncultured Bacteroidota bacterium | reverse complement strand
GGATCGATATTGATTTTACTCCCTTTTTTCAGGTAAACAGCTCCGTTTTTACTTGCAAGAATTACTCCCTTGGGGCTCCATGAGAATTTATATCCCAGCGGATTATCAATAGCTTCCGGTGCAGGAAGAGCTCCGCACAAAGAATAAAACTCTTCAACCTTCCCTCCCCGTGAGTGTATGCCATCGATAACCTTCATTGCCGACATATGATCGATTCCGGGGTCAAGTCCTGCTTCATTCAGGAAGAGAATTCCTTTATTCCTTACCTCCTCATCGAGTAACAGCATTTCACTCTGTATATATGACGTTGTTACGAGGTTTTTGCCATGTTTAAGACAAACTCTTGCTACAGCGGAATGAAATTTATAAGGTAACAAGCTGACAGTCATATCATGATCATATACAAGGCTGTCGAGTATTTCTGGCTCATCCATCGACCAGTCAACTGATGATCCGTTTGGATGCTGATTTATCATCTGATCAGCTCTCTCCTTCATCGGAGATGCAATTGTGACCATAAAACCATAATTAAGAAGATATCTGACCATCGGCTCTGCCACCAGACCTGCACCCAGAATAAGGACCTTTTTCATAAACTCTCTTTTTAATGCGGATATTCATTGGCAATTTAGAATAATTCAATTGCAGATAACATGATTTTTATTAGGTTGCATGAATCATCAGCTCATTACACCTAAGGCAAAGCTGGGATAACAGAACCAATCTGTAACTAAGTTGTTAATATAATAAAATAAGCAAACCCTTTTAATAAATATGACACAAATGTATCTTTGTCAGGCCTGACTGTTTAATTACCTGTTAAATTATTGCTTAAGGATCCAATGACCGATTCACCGAAATATGCAGAAACGCCGCTGATGAAGCAATATTATGCCATCAAGGCCAAGCACCCTGATGCCATATTGCTTTTCAGGGTAGGCGATTTCTATGAGACTTTCGGTGAGGATGCAATAAGGGCTGCAGGGATACTGGGCATTACCCTGACAAGAAGGGCCAATGGCTCCGCCTCTTTTGTGGAGCTTGCAGGTTTTCCCTATCATGCCCTCGATACTTATCTGCCCAGGCTTGTAAGGGCAGGACAGAGGGTCGCCATCTGTGAGCAGCTTGAGGATCCGAAACTTACTAAGAATATAGTAAAAAGGGGAATTATCGAACTGGTAACGCCGGGTGTCTCCCTTAACGATAATGTTCTGAATCATAAAGAGAACAATTTTGTTGCTGCCGTTCATATCGACAAAAAAATTGCCGGGGTTGCATTCCTTGACATATCGACCGGGGAGTTTCTTACATCAGAGGGCACCTATGAATATATCGACCAGATGCTGAGTAATTTTCAGCCAAAAGAGGTCCTTTTCGAAAAGGGGAAAAAGGATCTTTTCACTGAGAACTTCGGCAGCCGTTATTATACCTTTAAGCTTGATGACTGGATCTTTACTTCTGAAGCGGCTAACGACAGGCTTCTTAAGCAGTTTGAGACAAGCTCATTAAAAGGATTCGGAATTCATGATCTGAGTTATGGGATCATAGCCGCCGGGGCAATTCTTTATTATCTCGATATTACCCAGCACGATCAACTCGGACATATTACTTCCCTTTCGCGCATTGAAGAGAACAGGTCCGTATGGCTCGATAAATTTACCATCAGGAATCTCGAACTTTTCCATTCCCCATACGAAGGGGCCAAAACCCTGATCGAGGTTCTCGACAGGACAATATCTCCAATGGGTGGAAGGTTATTAAAAAGATGGCTTTCACTGCCACTTAATGATATACAACCTGCAAATGAAAGGCTTGATGTAGTCCAATACCTTATTGAAAACAAAGGGGTAAAAGATGAAATTGACAATCTCGTACGACAAGTTGGAGACCTTGAAAGGATTACATCAAAAGTAGCTGTCGGAAGGATTAATCCCCGGGAGGTGGTTC
>CAIPJU010001040.1 GCA_903865465.1 uncultured Bacteroidota bacterium | reverse complement strand
TGATAACGTCAGGGTTGGCTTCTATGGTAATCTCAGGTTTGTCGGAAATCAGAAAATTATCATAAATGGTATCAATAATGCGGTTAATTTCATCGCCAATTAATAGAGAGGGTGTGCCGCCTCCGAAATAAATGGTATCTATTGCCTCATTTAAATAGTTTCTCTGAAATTCTATTTCCTTTATCAGAGCCGGAACAATTGCCTTCCTATGCTTCACCGAAGGGGTAGAAAAGAAATTGCAATAGTGGCATTTCTTTCGGCAAAATGGTATGTGAATATAAATTCCGGCCATGAGTTTTTACTAATTGATTTTATTGTAGTAACTTTGATGAAAAAATAAAAATGTCCAAAAGTTTTGCAAATATCCGAAAAGATTACCTGAAATTTACCTTAGATGAAAAACAAATTCATCCCGACCCATTCAATCAGTTTCATCAATGGTTTGTTGAAGCACAGAAATCGGGGATTGAAGAAGTGAATGCCATGGCTTTAGCTACCGTTTCAGATCAGGGATTTCCTTCATCACGAATGGTTCTTTTAAAGGAGGTCAACTCATTGGGATTTGTTTTCTATACCAATTATGAAAGTCGGAAAGGGAAACATTTGCAGGGAAATCCTAATGCTGCTTTATTGTTTTTCTGGATAGAGATGGAAAGACAAATCCGTATTGAAGGTAGTGTTATGAAAATTGAGGCTGCTGAATCGGATGTTTATTTTGAAAGCCGCTCTATTGAAAGCCGTATCAGTGCCATTATTTCACCACAAAGTCAAAAGATAGAGCAACGGGAAAGCATAGAAGAGCTTTGCAAAGATTTTATTCAATTGAATTCGCCTGTCAAACGGCCTGAACATTGGGGAGGTTATGTTTTAATTCCTGAATATTTCGAATTCTGGCAGGGAAGAGAATCAAGATTGCATGATAGAATGATTTATTGTCGCAAAATTGAAGGTGGATGGAAGATTAAGAGGTTGGCACCGTGATGATGGAGAGGGAAGACGGGAGACGGAAGACTGAAGACTGGTTGACCATGCCTGAATAGCATTGACCGTTTTTTAGAATTTTATACAAAGTTATTAATTATTTGTAGTTTTTTTTTTTTTACTTCTTTTTTTCTTTTGTTGACAACTATGTTTTGTGTTAATAAGCTATTTGTTAATTGTTCAAATACCATTGGGCTTAAACCATTCAAAGCTTCGTGTGGCTTTTGTTCATTATACATTTTTACTGCTTTTGTTAACATGACTTTTAATTGTTCAAAGTTATTGGGTTTATAGTATTCAAGGTACGCATTTTTGATAGTCCCGTTAATACGTTCTGCATGAGTATTACCAAATACATCTTCGCACATGCTGTTAAGTATTTTAAAGTGATTAGTTATCTCTAAAAATTGCTTACAGTAATATTGCCCTCCACCATCTGAATGAAGAATTATGCCTATTATTTCATTCACATTCTTTTGCTTTATTGCCATTTTTAATGCAGGGATAGTTGTGTTTTCTGTGAAAAGATTTTCAGAAACGGAAAATCCTAATATTCTGCGACTATACAGGTCCATTATGAAGGTTAAATAATAGAATCTGCCGTTCATTTCATAGTATGTGATATCGCTAACTAAAACCTGGTTGATACCTGTTAACTCGAATCCGATGATTAGGTTTTTAAATCGGGTTACGCCTAAACTGTTTGTTGTCCGACGAAAACTTCTTTTTACATCCAGTTTAAATCCATTTTCAAAACAAAAAGCCTCGAAGCGGTCTCTGCCAAATGAGCTGGGTAGTATTAATTTATAAATCACTCTTGCTGCCATTCGCGGATGATCTTCACGAATTTGCCTGATAGTAGGCAATAGTTGAGAACGTTCTTCCTGTTGACGGATATACAGATCTAGTCGCTGATGAAAAGCCTGTTTGCTGATTTTTATTGCCTGATAAATATGATTCATTCGGTAGTTATGTTTATCCCGGTTTTGCCAGAACCAGCAGATAGTTTGAAACCTAGCTTTTTTTTTACATCTATTTTATATTCCTCTTCTACTATTTCCAGTAGTTTTTCTTGAAAGTCTATGATAATCTGTTTCTGACCTATTATCCGCTCTAGCTCCTTTACCTTTTCTTTTAATTGAAGTAGTTTGCGTGTGTCGCTTTCTACTTCTATTATTTGACGTTCTCCTTTCTTTCGCATAAGTGAATATTTATAAATCCATTTGTAAATAGAAGATCGAGTAACCTTATACTCTTTGCTTAATTCAGCTATACTAACAATATTTTTCTCTATTTCTTCTACTTTTTGTCTTTTAAATCCTTCGCTAAAATAACGATTTTGTCTGGGATTTTGATTCGTTTTTAATTGATGCTGTTGTGCCATAATTGCGATTTTTGAGTTGAATTATTCTCTAAAATCGGTCAACTTATTTCAGGCAGGCACAGTATATGGTCTGTGGTATATGGTCTGTGGTATATGGTCTGGGGTATATGGTCTGGGGTATTTGGTCTGTGGTATTTTGTTGTTTGGAGATACTATATATTATATTGTATAAGGGGAGTTTTTAGGATTCGGGATGGATTACGTTTTCGGCGTACTTTACATTGCGGATGCGT